>JACPXS010000124.1 GCA_016196415.1 Candidatus Omnitrophota bacterium | reverse complement strand
GTTGGCGGGGCTTGCTCGGGGTCAATGGAACCACCCTCGATATGTTAACGTCGTCGGGGGTTCCATTTAGGTAAGTGCGGAATGCACCAGCAATCAACGCGGGACTGTCCTACTTCCAACACAGCCCGAGTGTGTCATTCCACACTCTGCATTCCCCATTCCCCATTCCGCATTCAGCGGCGAGCGATCGATGGCCAGCAGCCCCAGCAGCATCGGCAAGTAGACGACGGAGGCGCGGAAGAGTTGCTGGGCGCTCGGCCGCGATCGCAACCAGGCGGCGCGCAGCGCGACCGTCACAAACGTCAGGCTCAGGATGAGCGCGCCGTAGAAATAGATAATCCCCGCCAGCCCCACCAGGGTAGGAAACAGGCTGACGGGAAGCAGCGCCATGCCGTAGAGCGCAGTTTGCCTCGCCGTCAGCCATCCGTCCGTCTCGATCAGCGGCAGCATCGGGAAGCCTGCCCGCGCGTAGTCCTCCCGATAGAGCACCGCCAGCGCCAGAAAATGCGGAAGCTGCCAGATGAACAGGAGCGCGAACAGCGCCCACGCCTCGGGCCCAAGCGCCTGCCGCGCGGCCGCCCAGCCAATCACCGGTGGCAGAGCTCCCGGGACGGCGCCGACGAGGGTGCACAGGGGCGTCCACCGTTTCATCGGGGTGTAGATGAGCACGTAGCTCACCCAACTGATCGCCGCGAGGAGCGCGCTGAGGGCGTTGACGCTCAACGCCAAGAAGAGGAGGCCGACCGCCGAGAGCCCCGCTCCGAACCGGAACGCCGCTTCTTCAGACATCCGCCCCGATGGCAGCGGTCGGTTTTTGGTCCGCCGCATGAGGGCGTCCGGCTCCCGCTCAAGCCACTGGTTGAGCGCATTGGCGCCGCCCACCACCATCGCGGTCCCGAGACAGACCGACAGCATGAGGGAGAATCGCTCAGGCGGCTTGAGCCCCATCCAGCACCCCACCGCCGTCGTCACAAGGACAAGCAGGCTCAGGCGAGGTTTCGTCAGCTCCACATAATCCGCGGCGATGCGGCCCCACTGAAGCAGGTGGCGCCGCCACATAAGCCCGGACGCGGCCAGGCTCGCCGACACAGCACTCATCCGGACATCCTCACTGGCGAGGCCGCGGTATTCGCCAGAACGCGCCGGGGCAGCGTCCGCCGGAGCAGCTCCCACGCCAGGACGATCGACTGCGCAAGGATGAGCGCCCCCACCGCCACATGCGCGGTGCGAAGCCCCGCGACGAGCCGGTGCGTGAACACCGCAGCTCCCAGCGCCAGTTGCAGACTCACCAGGATCACAAGCCGCCTTGCCGCACTCAAGATCCACGGGATGCGACGCCGCACACGCGCCACGCTCGCCGCCAACGCCCCTGTCACGCACGCCAAGATCACCGCACCACCGACATGAAGGCCCACCAAGAGCCCGGTATGCCGAATGACCGCTCCCAACACCAGCTGGATGACCGCCACGAGGGCCAACGTAAACCCCAGTCGCTGCCGGAAGACTGCGGCAGGATCATCGAACCGCTCGGGGACATCCGGCCAGTCGGGAGCCGTGCATCGCGCCAGGCAGACGACAAGACAGAAGACCGTCTGCCCCAGGCAGGCATGCGCGATGGAGATCTGTGGGGGCAGCAACAACAACACGGTCAGTCCGCCTAAGAGCGCCTGCAGAAACACCGCTCCCAGCGCGCTGTAGCCGAGCCAGCGCACCCACCGGCGGCGTTCCATTCCTCCGAGCCACACCGCGAGGACGAGGATCATCACCGCCACCACGGCCGCAATCATGCGATGACCATGCTCATAGCGGATGCCGCCCACCAGGGGAGGAAACCACGTCCCATAGGAGAGCGGCCAGTCCGGCACGGCCAACCCGGAGTCGGTGGATGTCACCAGCCCGCCCGCGATCAGGAGCAGAAAGGTCGCTCCCGCGGTAAGCACGGCGTAGCGGTGAAGCCGGGGATGGTCGCAGGATGCTGTGCGCATTAATCGGTAATGACGTGAAGCTTCAGGCCTTGCCGGTCACAGGCGCCCTGCACAGCATCTGCCAGTTCGGGTGGTGGCGGTTCCCCCCATGGGGTACTCACGGATCTGAGACCGCCGATCTGCCAGTAGACCGCTTCGCCCGGCGCAAGCCGCTCTAACTGTTTCACAAGCGCCTCGATGCCGGAGACGCCGGCGATCCGTATTTCCTCTGCACTCTTTATGCGATTCGTCCCCGCCATCAGCGAAAACTGCCAGGTATCAGCGTCACGCCAACTATAGAGCTCCCACGCCTTCATGTTCCTTGCCTGGCCACTCGGTTGACAGCCGGTTAGCCATATGAGAGCCACGAGTGCGGGGATGCAACGTGATGGCATGCTGGTGCTCATGAATTGGACAACCGCAAAACGGGCCGATTCCCGTGAGGTGCGGACCTACGCTTTAATATGCTGTGGCAGCCAGTCGTCGTGACGGCCAGGCACGCTATACTCGTACGGCCCGTGGTACACGGTGGGCGTGCTGACGAAGTTCCCGTGGGGCGGAGGTGAGGAGGTCGCCCACTCCAGCGTGTTGGCCTTCCAGGGATTCTCGCCGGCGGGTTTCCCGCGGAAGAGACTCCAGAAGAAGTTCACGATAAAGAGAAGCTGCGTGAGCCCCAGGCAGAACGCGGCGACGCTCATCATCCGGTTCAGCCCGCCGACGTGCGCCAGGTGGGCGTACTGGGTGTAGTCGTAGATGCGCCGCGGCATACCCGCGATCCCCAGGATGAACATCGGGAACATCACCACGTTGAAGCACACGAGAGTCAGGAAGAAATGGAGCTTGCCCCATCCCTCGTGCATCAGGCGCCCAAACATTTTCGGAAACCAAAACGTGATCCCCGCAAAAATCCCAAAGAGGCTGCCCCCAAAGAGCACGTAGTGGAGGTGGCCCACGATGAAGTAGGTGTCGTGCAGATAGAGATCGACGGGCGTCGACGCCGCAAAGATGCCGGTGAGGCCGCCGATGACGAACATGGAGACGAACGCCAGCGCATGCAGCATCGGCGCGGTCAGCCGGATGGACCCCCGCCACAGCGTGCCCAGCCAGTTGAAGGTCTTGATCGCCGAGGGCACCGCGATCACCATCGTGGAAACCATGAAGCTGGTCCCCAGGGTCGGATTCATCCCGCTGGCGAACATGTGGTGCGCCCACACCAGAAAGCCCAAGGCGGCAATCGCCATCATCGCGTACACCATGGAGTGGTAGCCGAATAGCGGCTTGCGGGCGAAGACCGGCAGCACTTCGGAGGCGATTCCCATCGCCGGCAAGATCATGATGTAGACCGCCGGATGCGAGTAGAACCAGAACAGGTGCTGCCACAACAAGACCTGACCACCGCTGTTGGACTGCGCGACACCATCGATGATGAGTCCGGCCGGCAAGAAGAAACTCGTATGGAGTGTCGTGTCGCACAAGAGCAGGATGAGCGCCGAGGCCAGCACCGGGGTGGCCATGAGGACGATGATGGCGGTGATGAAGAGCGCCCAGATCGACATCGGCATCCGGAACAAGTGCATGCCGGGAGCGCGCAGGTTGATGATCGTGGTCACGTAGTTGACCGCGCCCATGATCGAGGAGCTCCCCAGGATGATGACGCCGACGATCCAGCAGACCTGCCCCGGTCCGAGCGTGGTGGACAACGGCGCATACGCCGTCCACCCGGATGCCGCCGCACCCCCTTGCAGGAACAACCCCGCGCAGACCGTCAGGATCGCCGGAGGGAGGAGCCAGTAGGAAATCATGTTGAGGCGCGGAAAGGCCATATCCCCGGCGCCGATCTTGAGCGGGATGAGGTAGTTGCCGAACACCCCGACGAGCAGCGGGATGACGGCGAAGAAGATCATGACGGAGCCGTGCATGGTGAAGAGCATGTTGTAGTACTCCGGCACCATCACCCCGCCGGGCATCCCGTTGGGCGCGAGGTGCTCCATGAAGGGAAGCGCGTGACCCGGCCAGCCAAGCTGCCAGCGGATGAGCATCGCCAACAACCCTCCGAAGAGGAGCATGAACAGGCTCGTCATCAGAAACTGAACGCCGATCGCCTTATGATCGGTCGAGAACAGATGCGCCCGCAGCCGCACCACCGCGATCCCCAACCCGATGAGGCTGGCCATGACCACGGCGGGGAGGTGCGGCCGATCCAGCAAGCCGAGGAACGGCACCGTCAACAAGGCCAGCACCAGCAGCTGGCTGCCAACCACCTTGAGGACATGGCGACGAAGGGCTGAGTCGGACTGGGGCGCCGTGCTCATGACGGGTGCTCCTTGCGTGTCTTGCTCAGCCACGCCTGAAATGCCTCCGGCGGCTCAATGGCCAGGTAGCCTCGCATCCGGTAGTGCCCAAGCCCGCACAACTCTGCACAGGCAATTTCAAATTGCCCGGTGCGGGTCGCGGACACCCACAGCCGCGTGGTGATCCCCGGCACGGCGTCTTGCTTCATCCGGAACTGCGGGACGAAGAAGCTGTGGATGACATCCTTGGACTTGAGATGGAGCAGCACCGTCTGGTGCACGGGCAGGTGCAGCTGATTGATTGTCGTGATGTCATCCGGCGTGTTGAGCACGCCGTCCGGACCGGCATAGCGGATGTTCCAGGCAAACTGCTCGGCGGTGATTTCAATTTCGAGGTCTGGAGGGGGCGGGGTGCCGCGGACCTGCGACCACACCCGCTGGCTGTGCAAGGCTAATGAGACGAGGATCAGCGCGGGAATGGCCGTCCAGATGATCTCGATGAGCGTATTGCCGTGGGTGTACCACGCTCGGCGGCCCGGCTGTTGGCGGTACCGGACCAGAAAGATCACCAGGGTCGCTTGCACCGCAACGAAGACAGCCCCGGTGATCGCCAAGATACCATAGAAGAGCCGGTCGATGGCCGGAGCCGTCGTCGTGATGCCTTCCGGCAGCCAGACGCGCAGCCCCTGGTCCGCCGCCCAGGCGGAAGCGTGCGCGAGCCCCCAGAGCCCCGCTCCTGCAAGTCCCCGCAGGGTCCACCGCCACATCCGGCTCACGCGATCACAGCGTTCGCTCAGCAACCCGTCCCCTGGCCTCACTCACTGCCCCTTGTAGATGAGCTCCATCGACTTGGTCTCTCCGGCCGCGATCGTCACCGTCTGGGTTTGCGTTCCGTACTTCTCATGCCAGGCCTCGATCACGTACGTGCCGGCCGGCAACCCGGCGATGGTGAAGCCACCCTGGTCATCGCTCACGCTGAAGAACGGATGCTCCACCACGGCCGCGTACGCGTTCATCCAGGGATGCACGTTACACTTGAACTTCACGCCCAACTCCGGTTTGGCGAACTTCTTCGTGGTCTTCATCCCCTTGACCGGCTGGGCCACATTGAACGGCTGGTTGTTGGCCGGCTTGGCGTTGACGTTGTGCAGCGTCGAGTCGCTGTTGAGGATCTCAAGGGGCTGGTTGACCTGAATCCCGAGCACGTGGGGATGGTACCAGCACCCGGCCTGGTCCAGTGTGACGGCCGCCGTGGGCGCAGGAAAGGATCCGGCCAGCCCCTCTTTGACATAGACGAAGACGTTCTTCAGCGTCCCGTTGCCGTTGACGACCACCTCCTCCAAGGAGACCGGTGAGGCGTGCTGCTGTTGGCAGACCGGGTCCGCGTCCATGGCAATGTGTTCCTGAGCCGGCGCGACCCCTTGGAACCGAATCGTACCCAGGATCGTCGCCCCTCCCGCAGGAGCCGTGGCATCAGCCGTCGAGGCCGCCAGTTGGACGGTAGTCTGAGTGTGCGCTTCGCTTGCCGGCTTTGCCGCCGCATCTTGCGGCTTCCCGCCGCTACAACCAATCGCGACAACAATCGTGACCACAAGCGGTGACAGCAGTTGCGGACGTTTCGTCATGACGACCTCCTTATCCTCTGGGACACCGCATAATGTCCCGGCTCTCGAATCGATCAGCGTGTTCCGGATCCCCTCGAACACTCATGACGGCCGCTGGCCTCCACAGCCGACGGCGCGCTCAGTGGTGGGATGCGTCCTCTCGCCTGCGACCCAGCGCAAGCTCCAGCCACGGAGACACCGCGCGCGCCGCTGGATTGCCCCCGTCCCACACCGCAAACGCCACGGGGGTGAACGCCTCCGGCGTGATCGTCGCAGCCCCTGAGGGACTGGCGGGCTCAAGCGGGCGCCGAAACACGATTCGCCACCGACCGTCATCATACCCTGAGACGCCTTCCAAGGGCGCCTGTGAATTTCCCAGTCGCTGGATGGCGTCAAAATTTGAGGCCAGCGCTTCGAAGATGTTCCCGGTATCGGCGGACCACGCGCACAGATCGAGCGAGGGGGAGCCGGCGTAGGGCCACGCCTGCAGAGTCACCACATCTCCTCGGGTCTCGGCCGGCTTCAACAGGACAGCCACGCGATCCGGCGAGGCCTTCACGTCCTTGGTCGGGTCATCCCACGAGAGTCGGAAACTGATCCCCTCGCCGTTGACGATGGCCTCGAAGGTCATCATTCGGACAGTCGGGGGGGCCGTCCATTCACCCGCGGCGTTGACCACATTGCGCAACCGTACATCGGTCCGTTCCGCCGACGCCCAGCGGGGATCATCCGCGGTGCCGGGCAGCTCCCCCTCAACGATCAACGGATGCGCGATCATATTCCAGTGAGGGTTTTCCTGCAGCGACGCCACGTAGTAGGCCAACTGCCACGCATCCTCCGGCGAGAGCGCCTCAGCGTAGGACGGCATCCCGGCGCCGTCGAGGCCACTCAGCACGCGCAGCATCACCGAGCGCGGATCGTTCCCGCCGCGATAGGCCCAGCCTTGCGTGAGGTTGGCCGGGCGGATGGGCATTCCCCAATCATCCACGACTCCTGCCGCCGAGGTCCCGTTGGCCCGTCCGGTATGGCCGTGACAGGCCGCGCACCCCAGTTGTTCGTAGATGGCGCGGCCTGTCTTCAGATCGGCGCGGGCGGGTCCTGGATCGGGGGCGAGTTTGACGGGCGCGGGCTGGGTCTGCGCAAAGGTCGGCGAGAGGCTTTTCAGGTAGTAAACGAGTTGCCAGCGGGTCGCTTCATCGAGCGATTGCCAATCCGGCATGTTGGTGCCCGGCAACCCGCTGGTGATGGTCCGCATGAGATCCTCGTCGGTGGGCGGGGTGCCGCTGGCGGTGCTGCGGAACTTGTAGACCCCCAGGCTGAAATCCCGTGGCCGGGGATAGAACCGCTTCGCATCGAGGCCGTCGCCATGGCCACTGATCCCGTGGCAACGAGCGCAGGACTTGAGATAAGCGGCCCGACCGGCCTGCAGATCCGGCGTAGGCGGCTGGGCCGATGCCGCGCGGGCGATCCCCACGCCGAAGACCAGGAGAACCGACAACGCCCTGCCGTACGTCGTGGATGCTGGAGCGAACCGCATGCGATGGAGTCACGAGGCTGATGAATGATGCGACACGGCGAAACGAATGGTCGTTATTCTAACGAACGGCGGCGCGTGCGTCAATGCGGCAGCGCGCGCCACCTCCCAGAATCATCGCGATATGGTGGCCAGGCGCGTCTTCCTTGGGGGCCGGCTGAGCTGCTTCGGGCGCTCGGCAAAGGCCAGTTCACCGGGGCCGCCGCCTCCAGGGCATTCACCCCGAGGATGACCGTCTCCGGGTCGCCGGAGAGCTCCGCGCCGAGTTGGGTCTGGATGACGCGCAGGGACATGCCAGCGCGTAAGCCCTGCTCCATCGTCACAGGAGGCTGAGGAAGCGTCTCGGGAGCCCATCGTCATTTTTCAGGCTAGCATATCCTCGGCGACAGCGCCACCGAATTGTGAGGTCTGGGGTCGTGCATCAGTGTGACGGGTGACGCGGAATCCCTCGACTCCCCTTTGACTCGCTTCGCTCGCTCAGGGTCGCTTAGGATCTAACAACATCACGGACTGACGCTCACCGATGTGGCTCGCGTCAGTCCGTGATGTTGTAAGAGTAGCGGGGGTTGGATTTGAACCAACGACCTTCGGGTTCTGCGGCGAGGTGAATTACTACGGAAAGGTCAGGACACAACAAGAAGCTTAAGCAACGTCATCATGTCAGCCTTGGAGAGATTCTTTCGTTTGAGACCAGCATCGAACGGTCGAGCAATTACATAACCATCATCGGCATAGACATCCAATGAATAGATCTCCTTGCCTCGCTCATAGAAGGTGGCCCTTACGTAACCAAGGGGAGGAGAGGCAATGAGTGGTTCCCACCCGCGGCGATGTCGGTCGAGGAATTCAACGATACGCGCAATCGCCGCAGAGTCTGTGATGGAATCGAGTTGCTCAGCCTTTACGACTCGATTGCCTGACTTTACGCTTGTCCAACGATTAATCTTGGTGACATGCCAGCTCGCCTGCCATCCTGAATCAGAGGCGCATCCCGCAAGAGCGGAACTCATCAGCAGTACAGAAAGAATGCTTGCTAATCGTCTCGGCATCGCTAAATTATCTGGCCAACAAGATTCATGTCTATCAGATTCCCAACCCTCACAACGCCTTCAGGAAACGCCTCACCTGATCGTGGCTGCCGTACAGGATGTACTGGATGAGGTCGCCGGTACGGCGATAGGTCACTCGCATGTGGATGTCCACACGGAATTCAAAATAGTCGTCTCGCAGATGGGTAATACCCAAGCCTTGTGACCACTGGCGAGTCTCCATAGCGTGCTGGAATTTCTCAATGGCCTTCAGGAGTTTAGTCGCTTGCGCGTGGGAAAGTTGACGGGTAGCGTCGAGGAACGATGGCTGATAAGCAAACCGCATCAACCACGTTTGCTGAGATGTCGCTTGAGATAGCGTAAGGAGTCCGCCGCGTTCTCACAGGTGGCAGCGGGGGTCTGAACAGCGAGCCGTTCAATCTTCTTCCACTCCTCATCAGTGAACGGATCGGTTGACGGCACCGGCTCGATACGGGTCAGGGCCACACGATCTCCCTGGATCACAAAACCCACCAGATCGTGCTGCGCCTTCAGATGCAGCGCCTCTCGCACCACCTTAGGCAGGGTCACCTGGGCTTTCGCTCCAACTGGCGAGGTGATAATTTTGCTGGTCATGGCTTCTCCTGAATTCTCGGATTTCCAACTAAAAAATATCACAGACTGCCCTATCGTGTCAAGGTCCTTTGCTCCTGATTGAGCGTTGCTGATCCTCCTTCGGTCTCTTGCGTTAGCACGCCGTTAGCACGGAGGCCAAAAGAGGGCCCCGGCGGAATGCCGGAACCCTCTCGGGGACGAATGGTAGCGGGGGTTGGATTTGAACCAACGACCTTCGGGTTATGCGCTAATCCAGGGCCGCCAAAGCCTCTCGTTCCGCCTCCGGTCGTGTTGCTCTTGATGGCTGCTGGTTGCTCTGCTTCCCCTTATGTGAGAAGGACCTGCGAGCTGTCCTGGGTCGTCTTGCGGGTGGTTGATGCTGATCGACGCTGGTGAAGCCGGTTGCGTTAGCACACCGTTAGCACGCAACTACCCCAAATGCCTGTCCCGTGGGTGACTGTCACCTTGTCCCACCTTGTCCGTGGGTGACTGTCACCTTGTCACCTTGTCTTGTCTGTCCGGTTTCACCGCCTTTCTTCGCTTTCGTAGCGCATCCGGTCAGGATATAATCTGGAGGGTGGATTTTGTCCCCGTGTGACCGCCATTCAAATTATGCCTGACCAAATCGACCAATCTGTCTGCCCCGCTTGTGGCAGGTCCGTCCTGAGTTGGTCTTTCGCCTGCCCAGGGTGCGACCAGATTCCGTGGAACACGCCGCAGGCCCAGCGCATCGTAGACCACCTGCGCAGACGGCACGAGTGGGCCGGCCCGTTGGCATTGACCGCGTCCGCACTGCTCATCGTTGCGGGCATGGTGATCTTCAACGCCATCCGCTCGAAACGCATGTCGGTGCCGCCTCTCACTCAGGAGATGGACGTGCACGTCCATCGGCTACCCAACGGCCTGACCATCTTTCTGACGGAGAACCATGCCGATCCCACGGTGCACGCGGAGATCGTCGTTCGCGCAGGCAGCAAACATGATCCGGTCGATGCCACAGGCCTTGCCCATTTCCTCGAGCATCTGCTATTCAAGGGATCGGCGTCACTCGGAACCATTGATGCTGATGCGGAGCAACCGTACTTGGCCCGCCTCAATGACCTCTTCGAATCGTATCGGCTTGGCTCCGAAACAACGCGGCCCAGCTTGTATGAGGCGATCTTGGCCGCGTCCCGAGAGGCTGACCGCTTCGCCATCCCCAATGAACTGTCCAGAGTCTACGAATCCCTTGGAGCCAGCGATATGAACGCGTACACCTCTCTGGATGCCACTGTGTATGAGATCGAGGTGCCCGCGAATCGGCTCGAGCAGTGGGCGATGCTCGAAGCAGACCGCTTCCGGCACCCCCGATTCCGGCTCTTCCTGAACGAGCTGCAGGTTGTCCTTGAGGAGAAGTACGAGGAACTTGACTCTGACGTGGAGCAGCTCCGCTCCCAGGTCGACGCGACTCTCGCCGGCGGTCACCCCTACGGCCGCTCGACGCTCGGAAGCCTCGACCATCTCCGATACCCGTCGTTGAAGGCCATCAGCGATTTTTATGCCGCCCAGTATGTCCCGGGTAATATGGCCATCATTATGTCCGGAGATATCGATCCTCGTTCTACCATCGCGCTTCTGGAAAAATATTTCTCTGCGTGGGAAGCCCGACCGCTTCCAGCACCACCGGTGTGGCAGGAATCGGTTCCGGAAGGCCCTGCCACGGTGACGATGCTCAGCACCCAAAAAGAGCCATTCGTCTTGATAGGATTCCGCACTCCGCCCGCATCGAATTCGGACGCTCCCGTCATCGGTGTGATTGACCTCATTCTTCAGAACTCGGACTCCGGACTTCTGGACGATAACCTCTCAACACCCGGGCGAGTGCGAACAGTCACCTCATTCGTCACGCAACATCATGACTACGGGGTACAGTACCTGAAAGCTTCACCGAATGCCGGCCAGTCGTTGAACAACGTCGCGGATCTCGTTTTGGCCCAACTTGACCTCGTGAAGCGTGGGGCATTCGGCGACGATCTCCTGAGGACCGCCATCTTACAATCTCGCACCGCCCTGATCAGCCGCCTGGAGACGAATGCGGGGCGCGTCTCGCTCATCCGGGAATCGTTCCTCGAACGAGATGTCTGGCGACCCCTTCACGAGCAGTTTGAGCAGATCCGCACGGTCACCAAACACGATGTAGGCAAAGTGGCAAGCCAGTACTTTGGTAACCGCTTGGTGATGGGCTACCTTCAGCCGGGACAACGCTCGGTGCCTGATGTGCCCCGGGACAAACTCCCTAACACCTCGATTGATGTGGCCGAGCGTTCGGCGTTCGCGGAGCGCGTCCTCGCCATGCCGGTGCCGGACGCTCCTCCCATCACGCTCCAGGAAGGCCGGGAGTACCGAAAACTTGAGTACGCGCCAGGATCTCGGCTGTACTATGTGCACAATCCATTCAACTCGCTGTTCCAGTTCACCATCTCCGTGGAGACCGGAGCCCAACATGATTCGCGCTGGCCTGTTATTGAAGATCTCTGGGAATGGGCGGATACGCCCTCTCTGCTTCAGTATCAGCTCGACCGGCGTCTCTTGGAGCTAGGGACCGACCTGTCGGTATCCGCGAGCGGGCAGAAAATACGCTTTGTCCTGTCAGGCACCGATGAACATTTCTCGGAGTCCCACAAGCTGATGATGGACTGGATCTCCAGACCACGCTCTACGCCGAGCCGGCTCGAGGACGTGATTGAATATCTCGTCCACGATCGACAGTATGCGCAACGGGATCCCTGGCAGATTCTCACCGCCCTCCATGCCTACAATACGCAGCGCGAACGCTCTCTATATCTTCGGGCTCTGTCGTACAATGCGTTAAAGGCGCTCACCGTTGATGAATTGGTCGGCCTGATGCGAGGGGTCCTGTCCTACGAGCACACCATGACTTATTCCGGGTCGCTCAGTCCCGAGGAACTCGTCAAGATCTTGCGGCGTCACCATCGCCCACACGCCCCTCTAGCTCCAACCCCTGCCTACCAGCCGTACCGCATGGAAGCCCCGGATCGCTCCGTCGTCATGGCGGTCGACCAGAAGCTCATCCAAGCCCATGTGTTGATCGAATTGCCGGCCGATCCCATCAATCCCATCAAGCATCCGGTGGTGCTTCTGTTCAATGAGTATTTCTCCGTGGGAATGGATAGCCTCATCTTTCAGAGGATCCGTGAAGCGCTGGGTGCCGTCTACTCCGTCAGCGCATCCTATGGTGTAGGACCGAAGCCGCAGGATGAGAGCAGTGTAATCATCGGGTTTAGCTGTCAGGCGGAAAAAGCCTCGGCGGTCATCAATGCCGTGCGCGCGCTGCTGGCGGAAGTCCCGCAATCCAAGAAACTCTTCAAGGAAACCAAGCATACCCTGGTGTCAAAACTTCGGTATCGCCGGCGGTTTTTTCGCAACATCCCAGATGCCGTACAGGCCTGGGAGACCCGGGGTTATGAGCGGGATCCCATTCCGGACGTGCTGAGCGAGCTGGACCGGCTAGAGCTGGACGATCTTCAGGACTTCTACCGGCGGCACGTCAGCAATAAGGCTGCGCACATTTCCATTGTCGGAGATTTGGACAAGGTCGCGCTCGAGCAGATTGCCAATGTGGACTCAGTCCACAAGCTGACGCTGAAAGATATCTTCGTGAAATAGCAGGTCGGAAGCAAAAACACCAGTTACGACAAACCGTAACTGGTGTTCTCGCTATTACTTACCGACAAAAAAACTGGGGCGACGGCCCGCTGTTTACGAAGCTGCTCTACCGTGAACGACAACTATCACAGACAACAAATGGTCGGGGCGGTGGGATTTGAACCTGTGACCTACTGATCCACGCCCTGTCTTTCGTTGCTGCTGGTGGTGGGTCTTGCAGATTGGTTCGGCCTCTTGCGTTAGCACGCCGTTAGCACGGAGACCACAAGAGGGCTACGGCCAAGTGCCGGAACTCCCTCTGGGGAGCCCCTCGACTCTGGTTCGACTCGGCCTTTTGGCCTCGCTCACCATCGCTCGGGATCTAACAACATCACGGACTGACGCTCACCGATGTGGCTCGCGTCAGTCCGTGATGTTGTAAGAGTAGCGGGGGTTGGATTTGAACCAACGACCTTCGGGTTATGAGCCCGACGAGCTACCTGACTGCTCCACCCCGCAGTGAAAGAGCCTGGAAGGCATTATAGGAGCCGCGGCGGAGGAAATCAATGGTCATCGGCCGCGCTCGCCGCTGGAAGCACTTGGGCGGGCAGAGGCCAAGGGAATCACGTACTCTCCGGGTGCGGCCACTTTAAACGTGGTGCGGATGAAGCCCTCGAGATAGGCGGGGTCAGATTCCAACCGCTGCTGTTCCTGGCTCAGGCGCTCCCGCTCAACCGCCAGGGATGAGAGCTGACGCTCCAACTTCCACTGAAGCCATGAAAGACGCGCCAGGTCCGCCAGCCCAGAACCGAACAGCGCGAATCCCGCCATCAGGATCGCGACGATCCAAGGAATCCGGCGCCTAGCCTCCCCATCCATCAGGACACCCCGCCATCGGCCAAGGCTCCGCGGGTCGCCGACCGAGTGGCCTGGCGGGTTCGACCGAAGAGGGGCCAGGATCGCCCGGCGTACACGGCGCGCTTACCGAGCGTTTCCTCAATCCGCAACAGCTCGTTATACTTGGCCACTCGCTCGCTGCGCGAGAGCGAGCCGGTTTTGATCTGGCCAGCGTTCGTTGCCACCGCCAAGTGGGCAATCGTCACATCTTCGGTTTCACCGGATCGGTGGGAGATGATCACCCCATAGCCGGCTCGTTGGGCGAGGGCAATGGCCCTCAATGTCTCCGTCAACGTGCCGATCTGATTCACCTTGATGAGCACCGCGTTGGCCGCATGCTCGGCGATGCCGCGGGCCAGTCGTTCGACGTTGGTCACAAACAAGTCATCGCCCACCAACTGAATCCGCGAGCCCAGCGTCCTGGTCAGCGCTTGCCAGCCGGCCCAGTCATCTTCCCCCAAGCCATCCTCGATGGAAACTAAGGGGTAACGGGAAGCCCACCGGGCGTATTGGTTGATCAGCGCGGCGGCGCTCACCCGCTTGGCCGGATCGCTTTTGATGAAGCGATAGGCCCCGCTGTGGGCCTGCCTGCGCCGCGCACCTTCTGTCTTTCCGTGGCGCGGCAGGCAGGTCCACTCGTTCGCCGCGCAGTCAAGCGCCAGCATCACCTCGCGCCCAGGACGGTAGCCGGCCTGCTCGATGGCCTGGAGCAGCACCTGGATGGCCTGCTCGTTGCTGGGCAGGTTGGGGGCGAAGCCGCCCTCGTCGCCGACGGCGGTGGTGTGGCGCCGAGCGCGCAAGACACGCTTCAACGCCGCAAACACTTCGGCGCCCATCCGCAGCGCCTCAGAAAATGAGGAGGCACCGATGGGCATGATCATAAACTCCTGGATGTCGAGCGTGTTGTCCGCGTGGACGCCGCCGTTGACCACGTTCATCAGCGGAATCGGCAGGAGGTGCGCGCCCGGGCCGCCCAGGGAGCGATAGAGTGGCATCCGACGGCTCCGCGCCACCGCTTTGGCCGCCGCCAGGGACACGCCGAGGATCGCATTCGCGCCGAGACGCGATTTGTTGGGGGTCCCGTCCAGGGCGCAGAGTCGTTCATCGAGCTGCGTTTGCTTCGAGGCGTCGCACCGTTTGAGCGCTCGGGCAATCGGGCCGCACACGTTCGCTACCGCGCGCCGCACCCCCTTGCCTCCGTAGCGCGCCTGTGTAGTATCGCGCAATTCCAACGCCTCATGCGTCCCCGTGGAGGCCCCGGAAGGAACCGCCGCGCGCCCGCACGACCCGTCGGAGAGCGCCACGTCCACTTCGATCGTAGGCTGTCCGCGGGAATCCAGCACTTCGCGAGCCTTGAGGGTGGTGATGCGCGTTCCCATGGGCGAGAGGCAATTATACCGTCTGGGCTGCATGGCCGCAAGCCTGCAACTCCCTGCAACCGTTATCGCTGGGGTTGCGCGTGAGCGCGTTCGCGGGTTGGCGCATTCAACGCGCAAACGCGCCAACCCGCGAACGGGAACACGTGACGTGTCGAAGTCTGCTTGGCCGCGTGGGAGTGAAGCCGTTGGCGTCTCTTGCCGGCTCGCGCAGGCACGCCGGCGGCTCTCGAAGCATTCTTAAGTGATTATTAAAGATTGAGTAACAATAACAAGACACGACGGATCGTTGACATCGCTCTCTTAGGCGTGCTATAGTTATACTGGTATGAAACGCCAACGCACTGCCCTCGAGAAGCTGCGGATCCTCTGGGAGCTGCATTGGATTAAGGTCGCGCTGGCCATCGGACTGGCGATCTCGCTCGTGTGGCCGGTGCTCGCCCTGTCCCAGATCGATTCGTACCAGCGAACCTACCTCATGGCGCTGTTCGCCATGACCCCGATCCAGTCGATCCTGTACGCCGGCATCTTCATCCTCATGCTCTATTGGCTCCACTACGGCGGCGGCAGTTTCAGCAAGATCTCCAAGGGACGCGTCAAGGGCGACCAGATCAACGTCAAGTGGAGCGACGTCATCGGCATGGAAGAGGCCAAGCAGGAAGCCTGGGAGGTCGTCGAGCTGCTGAAGGATCACGCCAAGGTGGAGCAGATCGGCGGCAAGGTCCTGCGCGGAGTCCTGTTGTCCGGCCCCCCTGGATGCGGGAAGACGTACCTCGCCAAATCCATCGCCACCGAAACGGCGCTGCCGTTTCTTTCCATCTCCGGCTCAGAGTTCATCGAAGTGTTCGTGGGCACCGGGCCGGCCCGCGTGCGGAAGATCTTCCAGAAAGCGCAGCAGCTCGCCCGGCTGGAAGGGGGCTGCATCATCTTCATTGACGAGCTCGACGCGGTGGGCACCTCGCGCGGCGCCGACCTGGGGTTTGGCGCGCAGACGGAGCGCAACAATACGGTGAACGAGCTGCTCGTCCAAATGGACGGGTTGGAGAGCCAGCGGTACAACGTCGTCGTCATCGGCGCCACCAACGCCAGCGAGAGCGTCCTCGATCCCGCCCTGCTCCGTCCTGGACGGCTGGATCGGAAGATCTACGTGGACCGTCCCGGGCTTGAGGATCGCGAAAAACTCTACCGGTTCTACCTCGGGAAGGTCAAGGCGGAGACGTCGATTGATATCGCCCGCCTGGCGCGCCGCTCCGTGTGGAAGTCCCCGGCCGACATCGAAAACATCGTGAAAGAGTCCGCGCTCATCGCCACGAGAAACCGCCATGCGCTGATCACGTACCGAGACTTGTCGGAAGCGCTGGAGCGCGTGGATCTCGGATTCAAGATCCACCAGCGGCTCAACCCGGATGAGCGTCGGCGGGTCGCGTACCACGAGGCGGGCCATTTGATCACGACGTACCTGCTCCACCCCACGGATGACGTGTTCAAAGCCTCCATCGTCTCGCGACGGGGAGGGACGCACGGGGTCGTCTATCATGTCCCGCGCGAAGAACTGAAGCTGGCCAGCCGGGACCGAATCGTGGGCAACATCAAAGTCGCGTTGGCCGGCTACGTCGCGGAGAAGTTGAAGTGCGGCTCGACCTCCGACGGCGTGAGCAGCGACTTCCAGCACGCCATGGAAACCGCCCACCAGATGGTGTGGCGGCTGGGGATGGGCGCCAACGGCTTCATCGGAGACTACACCGTCCTCTTGGAATCGTGGCGGTTCAGAGGCGGCGGGTCCAGCGACCAGCTCTCGGACGGCGTCAAAGAAAAACTCAACAATGAAACCTACCGGATTCTCCAAGAGTGCGTAAAGGACGTGGAGGAGATGCTTCGGCGGGAGGAGGCGCTGCTCGAACGATTCAAGGATGAGCTCTTGCGACGCAACGAGCTGGAATACGACGACATCGAAGCGATCTTTGCCGAGTACGGCCGGCAGCGCACCTTGCCGCTCCCTGCGGCGGCCGACAGCACGCCAGGGCCCTCCGCACCCGCCACGCCAAGCCCGTCCTAACTGAGGTTCCTCCGATGGACCGACGTCTTCGCGCGCCGCTGTTGTCTCTGGCCGGAGTCGCGTTGCTGCTGGTGAGCGGCTGCGACACCCGCCCGACCTACCCCAAGGCTCGTCTCGCGGAGGCGCTGAAGACGATTTTGCAGGGAGACCGCCTCAACGCCGCCGTCCGGCTCATTGACCACACGCTAGCGGTCCATCTCGCCTATCCCGGCGCGCTGGCACAACACGAGGAGCAGATCACGATCGGCCCGTCGTTCGATGAGGCGGCCCGGAAAGTCTTGATCGCCACCCATCGGGTGTTGCTCAGCACGGATGCGGAGCCTCGGTTCTACGTCCTGCTGATCTCGGATCCGCAGATCCCCGGCGCCTACGTGACGATGGTCCGGTACGTGGACGACGTGCGCCGGGCAAACGCGAACATGCTCGATACGCCGGAGATCTTCGCCCGCACCATCTTTGAGCTGAATGTGCTCAGCCCCAATCCCGTGACACTTGAGCAGTACGTCCCCCGAGATATCCGGCTCGAGGAGTTCCTGAGCTGGCAGCTGGCCAGGCGGATCCAGCACGCGCTCATGGAGGAGCCGCAACTGAAACGGCTGGCCAACGTGGGGCGGTGCGGGGGCAGGTTTGAGAACGGCGAGTTTGCGTTTACGCTTAACGTCGTCCCATCGACAGGCGGCGGGCTGGATGAGGCGACGATACGGGAGGTATTTCAGACGTCCACCAACATCATTGCCAGGGTGCTCTCGAGTTATCACTTCCAATCGTTCCAAGCCATCCGGCTCATCCATCCCCTGACCGGCCGAACCATCCTCCTTCCCAAAACACAGCTTGAGCTGTTCAAATAGTTCGGGCGGGCGCCGCGAGCTTCGGTCAAGCCCCACTCCATCCTTCTCACGAACCGTCGGCTCACGACCTCGTCGTGACGCTCCGTCCTCGCACGCGCACCCGTCCTGCCAACACCAACCCGATCGCTTTCGGATAGAGCCGGTGCTCGATGCGGTGAAGCCGCTCGAACACGCTCGCTTCGGTCTCGTTCGGTCGAATCGCAAGGGCCTCTTGCAGCACAATCGGGCCGTGATCCACCGCCTCATCCACGAGATGCACCGTGACGCCGGTCACTTTCGCGCCCCACCTGAGCGCATCGCGGACGGCGTGCGCTCCGGGGAACGCGGGCAGCAACGCGGGGTGAATGTTGAGGATGCGGCTGCGATAGCGACGGACGAACACCGGCGAGAGGACGCGCATGAATCCCGCGAGGCACACCCACTGGATCCGAGCGGCTTCGCACACGCGGATGAGCGCGCGCTCATACGCAGCGCGCGTGGGATAGCGCGCGGGGTCGATGGAATGCGCCGCGACGCCGGCCCGCCTCGCCCGTGCCAAGGCAGGGGCGTCGGCGCGATCGCTCATGACGACGGCAACGCGGGCGCGCAACCGACCGGCCCGGGTGGCCCAGGGCGGCAAGAGCACGCGGGACAATTTCACCTGCCGGCGCGAAGAGGATGGCAGCGTGGAGCTTTTCTGGCGGCGTATCTGCCGCATCGCCT
>JACPXS010000134.1 GCA_016196415.1 Candidatus Omnitrophota bacterium | reverse complement strand
TCACCCTCCAGCCTTCACCCTTCACCGAGAGCGCCCCGCAGTCATGTTGAGAGGCGCTCTGACGAGTATCTTACCAGGGAGAAACGAAAAACGGCAGCCGAGACGGCTGCCGTTTTCTCGTTTGACTGACACGCCAGCGTTAGCGCGCTGTCGCGTGGCGGATCGGCCGACGGATGGGGTGTCGTCCGTTGCCGTGCGGAACGTGGCCTGCGATCCACTCGGTCGCGGCCTCGCGGACGCTCTCGGCTCTGTTCGCCAGCACCCGTTTGGTCTGCCCGAGCTGACGAAGGGCCTTCCGCTGCAAGTTCCGAACCCTCAGTGCCAACCGGCGCCGGGTGACTTGCCCGGACGCGGGAGCGTAGAGCAACGTCGCGATGCTCCCGATCGCGGTCCCGAGGACGAATGACGCGACGGTCAGGAACGTCCTGCCCTGTCTACGGCTGTCCTTCATTCCACAACCCTCCTCTTTGTGCTTACCGCGCCCGACGGTCTCCACGACCGCCCAGGGCGCCCAGCAAGCCAGGCCTCTACTGATGACGCCGATGGTGCTGGCGGGGTTCCGCCCCCGCCCCGTTTCCAAACTGCCCGGACAAAAATTCTTGAGCGCGATGCGGGAAGGCCGCGACGCGCTCAAGGACCCCTGAAACCGTCTCGCAAGCCCGTCGGATGACCCGTTCAACATCATGGGCGCTGCGGTTGGCGCGCGTGAGGATCTCGTGCACGCCATGGAGCGAACGGCGGGCTTCACGCAGCGCGCGATCCGCCTGTGGAAACACCCGATTGACGTGCCGCAGGGTTTGCCGGAGTTCCCGCGCGGTCAGCCAAATGGTGAACGTGATGGCCACCAGACAGCCCGTCAGCACGCCAAGGAGGATGATCGCCAAGGAGGAGTCAGACATGGAAGCCGTGAACCACGTGCGGCGTGCGGTGAACGGAGAGGACTCGAGCGGCGCCGATGCGCCCGCGCTGCTGAGCGCGGTGGGCCTCTGCGGTGTGGCTGGATTGTACGTCCATCGGACACTCTTTCGGTAACCCGGCGGTCCTGCAACTTGGCCGCTTGCGCGACCGCGCTCAGGATCCGTGGCTTTGCGTCCCCAGATTGCTCTGGGTTTGCCTCCGCCCGCGGACTCGGCGGATCCACCACGTTCGTGGTGGACTGATCGAGAATGTCAACACAATCGGTGCGTCATGCTGACGTATTGCCCAAGTGTACCTGAGCCGGCGCTTACGCGTCAAGACCTGGGTAGTGCTTTAATGTGCCGGGTGGCGCCTGCCTGCGCCGAGGCTTCGGCAGGCAGGCAGCGGGCCGCCGCCTGCGGCGGACGGCACTCCCATCGCCGACCCGCTTCGCGGGTCCCCCGGCTCGGTCGCAGGCCCCGTCAAATGAAGGCACCATCGGGAGCTTGGCTGGATCTCGGGCGTTCTTCGGGAGGACGCACGTGGCGAAACGCGCGATAGAGGAGGAGGTCGTACATGACTTTCAGGCCGGGCCCGATCACCAGTGGCGCCGAGAGCAAGCCAACGCGCATCAGCGATCCTGCCGCCATCGGGGCAACCGCCCAGGAGATGTTGCGCGCGAGGTTCGTGACGCCGGCTGCGCGCGTGCGCTCCTCATCCTTGACCACGGCGACGAGATACGACTGGCGGGTCGGCACGTCCATTTCGACAAACGACTCACGCACCAGAAAGAGCGCGATGGCCACGGGCAGATTCGGCGCGAAGGGGATCGTCATCAAGACGAGGCTTGAGGGCAGATGGGTAAAGACCATCGTGTTCACCAAGCCGATCCGTCGTGCCAACCACGCCGCGCCCGCATGGGAGAGGCCGTTGGCGAGACGGGCGCCGCAGAACAAGGGACCGAGGAGCGCTTCATCCACCCCGAACCGTTGAAAGAACCAATAGCTGAGCAGCGCAGTGGTCAGAAACCCTCCGCCAACGCTGTCCAGCGCTGAGAGCGCCGCAAACTTCGCGACCAGGGGGCGCGAAGCAGCCGACAGCCGGGGAGCCGGCTTCACCGCGCGGAGCTCCACGGCCGGCGAGAGTCGCAGGGCCAGCAGCCCGGCCCCCAGGCACAGGACGCTGTAGAAGCCCCAGGTCCATTGATACGATGCCAATCTGGAACACGGCAGGGACAGACGCAACCACGCCGGCAGACCGCCCAGGAGCGATCCGAGCGCATGCCCTACATCGACGACGACGTTGTACCACGCGAACACGGTGGTGCGCTGGGATGGCGCGGCCATCTGCGGGAGCATCGCTTGCTCGAGCGTCATCCCCGCTCCTCGATCTCGTCCCATGCCGTTGATCATTCCGACGAACGCGCTCAGAAACAACACCGGAAGCTGCCGACTGAGCGTAAACATCAACCCGCCCAGCCCCATGAAGCCCGATAGGAGGATCAAGGTGGGGCGCCTTCCGAACCGATCTGCCACCATGGTGACAAGGGCGGTGCCGGCCGCGCAGCCTGCTAACCCGCACGAGATGGCCAGGCCGATCGACCACGAACCGAAACCGAGGGTCGCTAGATGCAGCGCGAGGATGATGCCTGAGAGGGCGGCAGCGCTCGCCCGCAGCCCTGCGGCGGCGCAGATCAACCAGCGATCACGGCTCATGCGCGCCTCAGGGCTGAGGCGAGCCGTCGGAGGGGGCTTGGTGTTGGAGCGTCTTCTGGAGGAGATTGCCAAGCAGATCCTGGACTGTCGTCACGAGCAACTTGGACGCGACGTCGTGGAGGTCCGGCAGGACGGCCACGCGAGGGGCTTGGCCTTGAATGGCCAGCGGGATCTCCATTTCTCCACGGGGATTCGTCAAGCCCTGCAGCTCCTTGACGCTTCGGATGAGCGCCGAGGAAAACGCCGGCTCGATGCGCAAGGTGGCTTGAATCTGCACGCTCCCGTCCACGCCAAGGTGCCCTGTGCCGGAAAGCCCAAAGGTGTCTGTGTGGATCTCAAGCTGGGTGAAGCGCAGCATCCCATGGTCCAGTTGCAGGGCCGTGTGGATCGGAGAACACACCGTATCCGTGGCGGTGAGCTTGGCTTGATCGGCGGGCGGGAGTCGGGCTTCCAGCGCTTCGACAAGGCCGGGGATGATCGACAGCTTTTCAAACACCGCACGGAGGATGTTGAGGTTCACGATCACCGGGTCCTCGAGCGTGAGCGTGCCGTTGCCTGAAATCGAACGCATCAGTTGTGGCGGATCCAACGTGGCGGCCTGACCTTGAAGCGCCATGGTGAGGCTGCCTCGCAACTGGACCTCGCCGGGTTGAGGAGCCGGAACAAGGCGCTCGAGAGGAAGACGCTCGATCGTGAGCTTCGCGCGCTCAAGCGATCCGGCTTGAGAAGCGCTGGGTGGGGTGAGCTTCCCGATGATATGCACCGTAGGTCGGTCGCTCCCGAGCGCGCCGCGCAGGTCGATCTCCATGGGCTGACCGGCCACGATGTTGCTGACGGTGACATCCAGCGAGGTCACCCGCACATCCATAGGCGGCCTGGTGGCGTCATCGGTCCAATGGAGCGAGCCCTGCTCGATCCGCAGCGAGGCGATCGTGAACGAGACCGACTTGGCGCCCGCGGGCACCGTCTTGGCGGACGCGGCAACGGGACCGGCTGCGGCGACAAGCCCGAGGAGGTTGATGCGGCCTTGCGCATCCCGCGTCACATGGATGCGGGGACGTTGGAGCACGATGGACGCAATCCGGATTTCTCGGCGCAACAGCGGGCCCAGTCGCACCAGCGCGCTGGCTGAGGGCATCTGGATCAGCGGTTCATCCTGGATCTGGCCTGGCGGGAAGATCGCGAAGCCTTGCAGCTCCAGCGCAACGCCGCCTTTCCATCCAAGCGCAATATGCTCAAGCGCCACTGGGGCCCCGATGGCCTCTTGGAGCTTCGCCACCAAGACCGGGCGGTAGCGGTCGACGTGACACGTGGCGATGAAGACCGCCAGCCCGATGAGCGCGAGCAGGAGGAGAAGCGCAACGATGCGCAGCAGCCGCTTCATGGCCTCCCTATTATACCGGTTCGCCCGGATACCGCGCTCACAATCGGGGACGCCGCGATGTTCCGATCCCCCCGCGGTGATGGAAAAATCAATCAAGGGAAACGTCCCGACGGTGACTTCAGGAGAACGCCGGTCAGGCCAATGCCGAGCAGGAAGAACGAAGACGGCTCCGGCACAAGAGGCGGGTCATCCGTCGACGGGCTCAAGAAGGAGATCCGCTCAAGCCCCTCGATTGTGGTGCCCGGGGAAAATGCGCGGCTGCTGACCGCGGCATGTTTCGTAAAGGGACCAACCCCGTCGGGTGAACGGGTGAGCGAGGCGTCCATCCCGCCCTCCGCACCGTAGGTGAACGCATCGATCAGCGCGGCGTCCGCATCCCGCAGGAGGACCGTGTCGCCGGGGTTGTTCAGGCTGAGGCTCTTGGTCGAAGCGACCGCGGCTGCTGAAAACCCCTGCGGAGCTCCTCCACCGAAGACGACATACAAGCCTCCTCCGGCGATCGCGGCATCGATCGAAAACACATGGCGCACTTTGACGGCGTCGGATAACGTCCAGCCCGCAAGCGAATGCGGCGACGGCGACAGGTTGAGAAGCTCAACAAACTCATCCTGCGTGGAGCTCACGACCCCATCGCGGTTCGCATCCCCATGGAGTGCCGGGGGGTCGGCGAGCACCTCATTAATCAGGATGACCGCCTCCGCCGGCGGCTGGCTCACCCCCATGAACCCGAACAACACCAGCCCCATCCACCATCCTGACTTGCCCATGCTGATCTCCTCCAGGCGATTCGCCGAATAAAAAACGCAGAAGAGAGCGTCTCTCTCCTGCGTTCTGCGTTGTCAGCCGACCTGCGAGGCGGCGCGTGGTCCACCTCCTCTGGAGGATTTAGCACATCACATGCCAACGCACGTAGCCCTTCGGTCGCACACCGCGCGCTGCGTTCACCGAGCGAAGGACATCGCACGCAAGCGATTCGGTAGTGCCTCAGTTTGACGGGGCCCGCCGCTGCGCCACCCCACCTGTCCTCGCCGCGCCGGACGCTCGCCGTCGTCGGCTGCGGGCAGGCGGGGGCCCCGGCTCCGCGTCACCCGTCACACTGAGGCATTAACAGCGACTCAGCGATTTACCCGGCTAGCGTGATTGCAAGACGCTGGCGCGGATCGACGCAACATCCTGATG
>JACPXS010000133.1 GCA_016196415.1 Candidatus Omnitrophota bacterium | reverse complement strand
GCCAGTGATCGTGGACGTCGACCCACTCTGACATGTGACGTGCAACGTTAAACGTTGCACGTTGCACCGTGAACGACCCCTCGACGCGCTTCGCTTGCTCGGGGTAAATGGAACCACCCTGACGAATGTTAAGATGCAATGGTGGTTCCATTTAGAAACTGATACGCTACGCCTCCCGCTGCCGTTTTGACTCGTCCCGTAAACCGATCTACAATGGTGGCAGTTCGATCGCGGCCGAGTCGGGCAGCGCGATCAGCAGAGGCGAACGCAGACACCAAACACAGGAGGACGCCATGCACAGTACGGGAGGGTTGTTGCTGGCCGCGATTGGCGGCTACTGGGTGATCGAGCGAGCCGAGGCGCACAAGGGCTACCTGCGCAAACTCGGACGGGTTCTCGGCGGGGCGATCATCATCCTGAGTCTGCTCTCGCTGGCCTGCCGCGCGTGGTGGGCGGTCTCCTGTAAGCCCGGGTTCATGGGCAAGGGCGGGTACTGTCCGTTTTCGATGAAATCCACGCCGCTTCCCGCCGATCCTTCCTCAGAGACCAGCCCGGGCTCCACACCGTAGGTGGGTGCAAGGAGAAGGTCTGGCATGAAAGATCGGATGCGCGAGAAATTCCCGTCGTCTGTGCCCCTGCCGCATCGGCTCGCGCTCCAGGCCCGCAAGCTGTACCGGCAGACGGCGGTGCGGATTCAAGAAGCGCGGGCCGCGCGCCAGAAGCCGAATCCGCTCCATGAAGACGGAGAAGCCGCAACACCGGTGATCGAAGCGGTGCCACCGCTCAACCCTCATGGGGCGATTAACAAGTGCGCCCGGTGGGTCGAGGAGGATCTTCAGCGCCCGGAGATTAAGGCCGTCGTCGATCGCCTGGGGGCCTTGGAGCGCGAACTGTCCAGGCGGGGATTGCGGTTCACCAACACGGCAGGGAATTTTCTCCCCCGGCAATACCACCCCGAGCTGATCACCAACAAGCGCTGGGAGAACGCCTGGTTGATTGGTCAGAGCCGGGTGGCGCCGGGGCATCGCGTGTTGGATGTGGGCGGGGCGTCGACCATCTTTTCGTTCTACCTCGCGAGCCTCGGCTGCCGCGTGGCGGTGGTGGATAACGACTGGGCCAACTGTGGGACCATCTACAACGCCCGCTACGTGGCTCGCAAGATGGGCTGGGCGCTCGAGGCGTTGGATCGAGATATCCAGTATCCGCTGCCGTTTGCGGACAACGCCTTCGACCGCGTCTTCTCGGTCTGTGTCTTTGAGCATTTGTCCTCGCCGGTTCGCCAGACGGCGATTCGAGAAATGGGACGGGTGTTAGCGCCCGGCGGCATTGCGGGATTGACCTGCGACTACGACGCCTGGCGCCCGGTGCGACTTACCGACAAGGGGTTGCGATTCGCCTACCGAGCCAAGCTCGAGCGCGACGTGATTCGCCCCTCCGGCCTTGACATCTACGGCAACACGGATTGGGTCGATGCCTACCCCAACGAGGAATTTCTCGGGGCGTTCTTTCTACAGAAGACACACGCCGGCGCTTCTCGCTCCTCCCGCCCCGAGGGAGCTCGCTCCCAAGCCGTTTCTGCCGCCTCGTGAGGGGGCGCACGTTCCTCCTCTGGACATCACGCAGCCCCCGCCTCCTTCGGTCATGCGCCCCCATCGCTGGCGCTGGTGGCTGCTGGGCATCGCGCTCATCAGCCCATCGGCATTCGCCGGCTCCATTGACACGAACAGCTTAGCGGCACCGTGGCCCAAGCAGCGGGTGCGGGATCTTGAGGTCGGTCGGTACGACGTGCGCTGGCGGGATCGTCTCAGCAAGCGTGATGGGGTGTGGGCGGGCGCGCACTTTACCGCGCCGCTTGCACGGCAGCGCGTCTGGGATCTGGCCACCGACTATCATGAGATCGGCAAGAAGACCCCGGGGGTGACGGCGGTTCGGGTGGTGGAAGAGTCCGCCGATCGGCAGGTGATCCAGCTCGATGTCAAGGTGCTCTGGAAGACGCTGACGCTCACCTTCGAAGTCGAGCAGGACCCGCCGAAGGCGCTTCGGTTTCGCTTGGTCCATCCCGCGCTGGGTGAATACCGCGGCGTGTGCCTCTTTGAAGAGACCAGGGATGTGGAACGCCAGGGGTTCCCGCATCGGGCCACGCCCGTGGCGCTCTCAACCTGGTTGAAGCCTTCCCGTCCGGTGCCGCTGGGCCTCTTGCTGGTCGTTGAGCGAATGGCCTTGCTGCAAGGGATCAAAGGGTTTTTGGAGGCTTGTGACCGGCAAGCGACGGCCGTCCCCCATCCCTCAACCGCACCGTTCCGCTTCCACGCCCGAGCGGCCTCCACAACGGCCCGGTTGCGTTGACACCTCCAGGTCGCTCTGCTACAATCTGACGGTGCAGATCCGAGTTGACCTCACCAAGTTGAAGACCTATCCCGCCGGTTCCCGCAAAAGCACAGTCAACTTGAACGCCTTTGCGAAACGATGCCGGAAAGGCGGCTCCTTCCGCCAATTCTACGAATCCCTCCCGCATATCCTGGCCGCCAATGAGTTTCAAGCGGTCGTCGATGCCATCGTGGCTGCCCATCGACGCCGCAAGACGGTGTTGTGGATGTTTGGGGCCCACGTGATTAAAGTGGGCCTGAGCCCGTTGCTCATTGAGCTGATCCACCGCAAGGTGATCACGGCCATCGCCATGAATGGGGCCGGGGTGATCCACGACTTCGAGTTGGCGTTTATGGGCTCGACCTCTGAAGATGTGGCGGCCGCGCTGGGTGATGGCTCATTCGGGATGGCCGAGGAGACGCACTCCCTGATCAACCGCGCGATCAACGAGGGCGCCCGGAAGGGGCGGGGGCTCGGAGAATCGGTCGGCGCGATGATCATGAAGCGCCGCCTGCCCTATCGGAATCTCAGCCTGCTGGCCACCTGCTATCGCTTGGGGGTGCCGGCGAGCGTGCATGTGGCGATCGGGACCGACATCATTCATCAGCAAGCGACCGCGGATGGTGCTGCGATCGGCCAGACGTCGCTGGCCGATTTTCGGCGGCTGGTGGGGGTCGTCTCAACGCTGGGCCAGGGCGGGGTGGCGGCCAACTGCGGCTCTGCGGTGATCCTGCCGGAGGTGTTTCTCAAGGCGGTCTCCATCGCGCGCAACCTGGGCCACGCGGTCAAGGACTTCACCGCCTGCGATTTCGACATGATCCGGCACTACCGTCCGACGGAAAACGTCTTAAAGCGCCCCACGCTCCTGGGGGGCCGGGCGATTCACATCACCGGCCACCACGAGCTCATGATCCCCTTCCTGGTGCGCGCGATCACCGAACACCTCTAGCCATGAAATCGTTGAGCGGTCATTCACTGGCGACGGTACTGCCGCGATTTCCTCGCGCCCGAATCCTGGTGGTCGGCGATCTGATGCTCGATGAGTTCGTCTGGGGCAAGGTCAACCGCATCAGCCCAGAGGCTCCTGTGCCTGTGGTGTGGGTCCAGTCGGAATCGATCATGCCGGGCGGGGCGGCGAACGTGGCCAACAACATTGCGGCCTTGGGCGGCCAGGTAACGGCGGTCGGCGTCATCGGGGAGGATCGGTGGGGTGAGCTGTTGCTGTCGGAATTAGCGTCGCGCCGCATCCGCACCGACGGGATCCTGAAGGGCCGCCGCCCGACGACGGTCAAAACGCGAGTCATCGCCCACCACCAGCAGGTGGTCCGTGTGGACCGCGAACACCGGGAGCCGTTGCCCAACGGAACCCTGGAGCGGCTGCTGGCGATCATCACGGACCGCATCGAGGGGGTCGACGCGGTCGTGATCGAGGATTACGGCAAAGGGGTGGTGACGCGCCAGCTCCTGGAGGTGGTGATTCCGCTGGCCCGCTCGCATCGAAAGATCATTACGGTGGACCCCAAAGAAGAGCACGTGGACCTCTACCGCGGGGTGACGGCGTTGACGCCCAACCGCGCGGAAGCCGGCGAGGCGGTCGGCTGGGAACTCGAGACGGAGGCCGATGTTCGACGGGCCGGTCTGAAGCTGCTCCAGCGCCTGGCCTGCGACGGGGTCTTGATCACCCTGGGCGAGGACGGGATGCGCCTCTTTGAACAGGGCGGTCGGGATATCGACATCCCCACCGTGGCGCAGGAAGTCTTTGATGTGGCGGGGGCCGGCGATACCGTGATCGCCACGTTTACGCTGGCGCTGGCCAGCGGGGCCACGATGGAGCAGGCCGCCCGAATCGCCAACCAGGCCGCGGGGATCGTCGTGGGCAAGCTGGGGGTGGCGGTCGCGACGCCTGAGGAGCTGCGCGCCATGCTCGCCCGTTCTGGGGCCAACGCCGGCGCCGGCCGCCAGAACTCCCGAGGCCTTCGTCGGCCGGGCCCAAGGTCGCTGAGCGCGCGGCGCTAGATGGGCGCGTTGGTGGTGATTCCGGCCCGGTACGGGTCGGTGCGGTTTCCTGGCAAGCCCCTGGCGATGCTCCAGGGCAAACCGGTGATCCAGCATGTGTATGAGCAGGTCGCTCGCGCGCAACGGATCGATGAAGTCATTGTGGCCACCGATGATCAGCGGATCCTGGACGCGGTGGAGCGTTTTGGCGGCAAGGCGATGATGACCAGCGCGTCGGCTCGCAGCGGGACCGAGCGGGTGGCGGAAATCGCCCGCGCACGCTCGGCGGCGGTGGTCCTCAACGTGCAAGGCGATGAGCCGCTCATCCAGCCGGCCATGGTGGAGCAGGTGATCGACTATTTGGGGCGCCATGCCGCCGTCCCGATGGCCTCCGTCATGACGAAGCTGCGCGCCGAGGACCTGGCCAATCCGAACGTCGTAAAAGTCGTCGTGGATCGCGACGGCTTTGCCCTCTACTTCTCAAGAGCGCCAATTCCGTTCGAACGGGCCAACCGGCCAACCGGCCAACCGGCCAACGGCTTTTGGAAGCATCTCGGGATCTACGGCTACCAGCGCCACTTTCTCTTGCAGGTTCCGCATCTTGAGCCGACCCCGCTCGAGCAGCTTGAGCAGCTCGAGCAGCTTCGGGCGCTGGAGCACGGCTACCGGATCAAGCTGTTGGAGACCATCTACGACACGGTGGGAGTAGACACGCCCGAGGATCTGGCCAGGGTGGAAAAGCGGTTAGTCGGCAGCGAACAGCGAGCGGCGACATGATCAAGGATCGCCAGCGATACGTCGAAGAGCGCGAGCGCGAATGGAGGCAGTGCCTCCGCCGGCTCACGTATACGGAGCGCATCCGCATGACCGAAGAGCTGCTCTCATGCGGTCTTGTCGAGCAGGTTCGGTTGCGGAGATCGTGATGGCCAAGTATATTTTCGTGACCGGCGGGGTGGTATCCAGTCTGGGCAAAGGGATCGCCTCAGCCTCGATCGGGCTGTTGCTCAAATCCCGAGGCCTGACCGTGACGCTGCAGAAGCTCGATCCCTACATCAACGTCGATCCCGGGACGATGAGCCCGTACCAGCACGGCGAGGTGTACGTGACCGAGGACGGCGCGGAAACCGATCTCGATCTGGGGCATTATGAGCGGTTCACCGGCCAGACGATGACGAAGGACAACAACGTGACAGCCGGGCGCATCTATTACTCGGTGATCCAGAAGGAGCGGCGCGGCGACTATCTCGGCGGCACGGTCCAGGTGGTGCCGCACATCACCGATGAGATCAAACACGCGATCACCAAGCTGGCGGCCCAGGATCATGTCGATGTGGTCATTGTAGAGGTCGGCGGGACGGTCGGTGACATTGAGGGGCTGCCCTTCCTTGAGGCGATTCGGCAGCTTCGCAACGAGGTGGGGCGGGGCAATGCGATCAACGTGCATCTGACGCTGGTTCCCTACATCCGTGCCGCGGATGAGCTCAAGACCAAGCCTACCCAGCACTCCGTCGGCAAGCTGCGGGAGATCGGGTTGCAGGCCGATATCTTGCTGTGCCGAACGGAGAAGCCGTTTTCGGACGCGGTGCGCAGCAAGATCGCCCAGTTCTGCAACGTGGCGCCGGAGGCCGTCATCCAAGCGCTGGATGTGCGGGACGTGTACGAGGTTCCGTTGGTCTTTACCCAACAGCACCTGGACGATACCATCCTGCGGATGCTGGAGCTGCGTTGTTCCCAGCAGGACCTCATGGCCTGGCGCTCGCAGGTGGTGGAACGCGCCCTGCACCCGACACGGCAGGTGCGCATCGCGGTCGTCGGGAAGTACATCCAGCTGCAGGACGCCTACAAATCCATCGACGAGGCGTTGCGCCACGGCGGGCTCGCCAACGATGCGGCGGTGGAGGTCAAGCGCATCGATTCAGAGCAGATTGAGCGCGAGGGGGCTGAGGCCATCCTGAGCGATGTGGGGGGGCTCCTCATCCCGGGCGGCTTCGGCCATCGGGGGATCGAAGGGAAGCTTGCAGCCATCCGGTACGCGCGGGAGCACGGCGTGCCATTCCTTGGGATCTGTCTTGGCATGCAGTGCGCCGTGATCGAGATCGCGCGAAGCCTCTGCGGTTTGCAGAGCGCTAACTCGACCGAATTCGATTCCAAGACGCCGCATCCCGTGATCAGCCTCCTCGATGAACAGCAGGGGGTCACCGCCAAAGGGGGCACGATGCGGTTGGGGGCGTCGGCGTGTCGGCTCAAGCCGCAGACGAGGTCGTTTCATGCCTATCAACGTCCGGAGATCCATGAGCGCCACCGGCACCGCTATGAAGTGAACAATGCCTACCGGCTGAGACTCGAGGAGGCCGGGCTGGTCGTTGCGGGCACCTCTCAGCCGGGGGATCTGGTCGAGATCATCGAGCTGAAGGACCATCCCTGGTTTGTCGCCGGCCAGTTCCACCCGGAATTCAAGTCCACCCCGCTTTCGCCGCATCCGCTGTTCCGGGCGTTTGTGGCTGCGGCACTGAAAAGTAGGGTCAAGGGTCAAGGGTCAAGGGTCAAGGGAAAGACGTCGAAAGCCACAGGCCGAAATGCAAAGTCAAAGATCAAGAGCAAGGTCTGACATGGCGAAATCGGATCAGTTGCCCCGAACCCAGAACCCCGAACCCCGAACAACGGTTCGCGTAGGTTCCGTCGCGATTGGACCGGGCCAGCCACTGGTCCTCATCGCCGGGCCGGACGTCATCGAGAGCGAGACGCACCTCCTCTCTCACGCCGAGCGGATCGCGCGGATGTGCGAGCAAGCCGGCGTCTCGTACATCGTGAAGTGCAGCTATGACAAGGCGAACCGCACCTCGATGCG
>JACPXS010000121.1 GCA_016196415.1 Candidatus Omnitrophota bacterium | reverse complement strand
GGGAGCGGGACTTTCCTGGCCACGAACACACAGACTCAATAGGAACACAGTTGACCTAAAGTTGGTGGATGAGTTCGGAACGGTCTCTCTGCCTGGGAGGTTGATCTGGGCTGGTGGAGACCGGCGCTCTGGTCGATGCGGGGTGCAGTTTTCACCATTAGCAGAACGCAACATGGAGGTCCTCGAACGCTGGTTCATCATGGGCACAGAGTACCTCGAGGCCACGGTGGAAGAGACAATCGGCTCGAGTGAGGATCCGGAGACGACCAAGCGGATTAGAACATGGTTCTCGGAAGATGTGAGAAGGTACTGTCAGAGACTCTCAGAACTAGAAGGGTGTGTGGGCCGTACGGTTCAGCGTACCACTCCCAATCCTAAGGACGAAGACCTGCGGCAAGAATTTGCCCAGTTGTGCGACGGGATTCTCGAGCGAGGTGAACAACTCCTGCAGCGTGTGCACAGCCGACGAACCCAGAGACTGGTGAAACGCGCATTCCGTAGGATCCTAAGTCCCTGGACAGCTGGAAACCCATTCATTGAACGGTGTCTGATGAAGCCGAGGGGTTATCCAGGTGATTACATGATGATGGAGATGGGCTACGCGTTCAGACCCAGACTTGGCGATGGCCTTAGCGGTATGTTCGATCGGTATTTCTCGGATGTCTACGAGTGTGTGAGATATCGTAAGGATATTGCGAAGGAACGCCTCCGCCGGCTCGTTACGCAGGAGAGCTCATCGCCGCTGAGGATCCTTTCCATGGGAGGTGGTCCTTGCCGAGAGTGGCTTGAACTCGAACAAGAGCTACCAAGTAATCGGACGTTCAGACCAGTGCAGTTTAGCTGCCTTGATCAGGATCAGGAAGCGCTCGATTTTGCGCGGGGACATCTTTCAAAGAATCGGTTACTCACCTCCGTTGAGTACCTGCGAGAGACGCTGCTCAGCCTTTCCGATGCGAAAAAGTGGACGGACAGGGCACAGGTCTACGATTTCATCTATGGGATGGGGATTGCGAACTACTTTTATGACGAGACGCTTACTGACATTCTCCGTGGTTCATTCTTCATGCTCAAGCATGGGGGCGAACTGGTCGTGGAACATAAGGATCGAGAGCGATTTCGATTTGCACCGGCAGACTGGCTCTGTGATTGGACATTTGTGAAGCGAAACGAACAAGGGTTTTCCAAGGTGCTTCTCGGTGCCTTGTCAGGTGTAAAGGGAACTGTTGATTGGCGCGTGGAACGTGATCGGACCGGTGAATTAGTCTTTGGGATCGCCAGAAGGATCTAGGCGGAACTGTATGGATATTCTGTACAAGTTGCCCCTCGCTTACTATGTCTACTCGAGCCTTGTAAACTTTATCGTCTGCACGGCTATTACCCTCGGTGTATTTCTGAAAAATCCCAAATCACCCCTCGTGCGGTTATTCTGCGTCTTTACCTCTGAGCTCTCCATTTGGTCGTTGCTCTACGTTGCCTGGCTGGTCAGCCATGATCGAGCTCAAGGCGAATTATGGGTGCGCACGGTCATGATCTTGGTAGCGCTCATGCCGGCCTCATTCTTGCATTTCATTTCTGAATTAACCCAGCGGAAACTGCCTCGGTGGCTCCACGTCCTGAACTATTGCATCGGGTTTGCCTTCGCCTCCATGGTCTATTCTCCGCTGTTCGCACGCTACCATACCCCGCCATTCCTTGTGTTTCCAGTCTGGCCCATTGCCGGTCCGCTCTTCTATCTCCATGTGCTCCACTTTGGAGCGAACATTTCCTACGCGCACTACGTCATGTATCGAGTTCTTCAGGTGGAAACCGGCATCTTGAGGACGAAGATCCTTGCAGTGTTCTGGGGGACCTTCATTGCAGTCATCACCGGCGTAACGAATTTTCTTCCATGGTTTCGAATTCCAGCACCCCCCATTTTTCCCTTGTTTGTGTCGCTCTTTGTCATCGTGTACGCTTACGCTATCGTCAGGCACCAGTTACTCGACATCGAAGTTATTATCAAGCGGACCTTGGTGTTCGCAGGCCTGGTGGCGTCCGTGGTGGGGGTGGTGTCGCTGGTGGCGGTTGTGTCGCAGGATGTGCTGATCCGCTTCATTGCGATCCCGAAGTGGCTGTCGAACGTGCTGGCGGCGGGGATTATTGCGGGGGTGTATGGGCCGCTGCGGAACTGGTTGGTGAACGTGACGGAGCGGTACCTCTTCCAGAAGCGGTACGACTACAAGGAGTTGCTGAAGCGGTTCATGGAGGAGGTGCTGGTGGGGATTCGCGATCTGAAGCAGTTGGCCCAGCTGACCGTCCATCGCCTCACCGAGACCGTGAAGTTGGATACCTGCAGCTTGCTGCTGCGCAACCCGGATACGCGGGACTACGAGCGCCTCGCCACCCAGGGCACCAACGGGCAGGCGCTGGTGCTGCACGCCGACGAGCCGTTCGTGACGTTCCTGCGTAAGACGCATGAGCCGATTGGGATGGATGGCCCACTGGGGAAGGTGCGGTTTCCAGAGGCGGTCACCGCGCGCTTACACCAGCTCAACGCCCGGCTCTGCCTGCCGCTGCATGTGCATGAGGAGTTGATCGGCGTGCTGTGCCTGGGCAAAAAGAAGTCCGACGAAGAGTTTACGCAGGACGACGTGGATATCTTACGCACTCTGGCAGGGACCTTGGCCATTGCGATGGCGAACGCCCAACAGGCGGTGGAATTAGCGAAGACGCAGGCGGAGGCGGCGCAGAAAGAGAAGCTCGCCGTCATCGGGACGCTCTCAGCGGGGATCAACCACGAGATCTGCAATCCGCTGGGGATCGTGAAGGCGCAGTGCGAGGCGTTCCTGCTGGATCAAGAAGACGGGATTTTGATCGGGAAGTCCTCGCAGGAGCTGTTGGAGCGGACGTCGAACATCATGCGGGTGTCGTTGAAGCAGATCGATCGGGCGACCGCTATCACGCAGAAGCTCTCGAACTTCGCCAAGCCGGTCAAGGAGCCCACGACGCAGCCGGTGTCGGTGGCGCAGGAGGTCGATGAGGTGCTCTTCCTCGTCCGCCACGACCTGAAGCTTGAGAAGATCGACGTGGAAACGGCCATCCAACCTGATCTGCCGGCCATCGTGGCCGATCGCCGACAGTTGCAAGAGGTGCTCTTTAACATCGTCCGCAACGCCGGCCAGGCCATCACGCCGCCGGGGACGATCACGATCCGCGCCTCCCAGTATGAGGGCGCGGTGCGCATCACGATCGCCGATACCGGAAGCGGCATCCCGCCGGATCAGCTCGATAAGATCTACGACCCATTCTTCACGACGAAGGAGCCGGGCAAAGGCACCGGGCTTGGCCTCTTCATCGTCCGGCAGATCGTGGAGCGCAATCGCGGGCGGATTTCCGTGGAAAGCACGGTGGGGAAGGGCACGACGTTCTTTCTGGACTTCCCGGTTACGAAACAGATTGCAGCGGTGTCTGGTTGAGGGAACTGGTTATCGGTAAATCTCTTTGCGATCGCCTACTCGGATAATGTGGATCGCGTGCTGTGCGGGGTAGAGATCGTAAATGATTCGAAAATCGCCAACGCGCAAAGACCGGCTTCCCTGCTTGTCACCTTTTAAGCGCTTGCCTTCGTGGGGTTCGCTCGGTAAGGTATCAATAGTCCGAAGGAGCTATGGGAGCGCAGGGTGGTGTTGGCGGTGGAGTTTCTTGAGGTCCTGAGCGGCTCGAGGATCGACGACGATCGCCCAACTACTTGAGGTCACGTTTGAGCTGCTCCCAAGAAATGACGTTGCCCTTGCGGAATCGGGCTCGTGCAGTGACGATGTGTCGAGTGAGTTTAGGGGTAGGGAGGTAACCGGCCTCCGCCAACAAGGTGCGGTAATCGCCCATCGCAAGAATGACGACAGGGCCGCGGAGGGTCAGGGGGTGCAACCGTTTTGTGGCAGGCATGAGCACTCCTTCGCGAGACGTTCCGTCCCTACTATACCCGCTTCATTCAGCAAGATCAAGACGGGGACGGGACCCATCGCAAGGCGCGCGAGAGCGGCACGGAACACCAGTGATGCGACATTTCCTCCTCAGTGCCCGTGATCGGGATGGCGAGCCCAAAGCTGGTGGCGATTGACGATGAAGTGGAGTTTACCAGGACCATCGACCAGTTTTTCAGCGCACGGGGCTACGAGGTGCATGTGGCGCTGACCGGCACCTCAGGCTTGGAGCTGGTGGACTACCACAAGCCCGATGTCGTCCTGGTGGATTTGAAGTTGCCGGGGATGGACGGCGATGAACTGCTCCAGCGCATCCGCCGCGCCTATCCGACGATCCCGGTGATCGTCATTACCGCCTACAACGACGGCGGCAAGACGCGGGACCGCCTGCTGGCCTTAGGGGCGTTTGCGCATTTCGACAAACCGATTTCCTCGCTTCGGGATCTCGCCGAGGCGATGAAGCGCGGCCTCGCCAACAGGGCCGCCACATCCTGATGGGCCCTGTGCAAGCCGCCGGAGGCGCCCTCCGATGAACCCCTTTGCGCTTTCCGGGTTGCTCGTCGTCATCACCTGCACGATGACGGCGGGCCTGGCGTACTTCACCAACCGCGCAAGCCGCGTGAACCAGCTCTGGGCGGCCTTCGCGATGGCCACGAGCCTGTGGGGCCTCGGGGCGCTGCTGGTTGGGCTGACGGCTGATCCGCGCCTGGCGCTTGTGTGGTGGCGGCTCGCGTATGTCGGGATCGTCTTCATCCCCGCGCTCTTTTACCATTTCGTGGTCGTCTTCACGGGGCTGCGCCGTCCCCAAAGCGTCAAGGCCTCGTACGCCGCCAGCACGGTGTTTTTGCTCGCTGATGCGAGTCCCCTGTTCATCACCCATGTCCGCAAGGCCTTCGGGCAGTTCTACTACAAGGCGCCGGACAGCTTCCTCTATCTTGCGTTCGTGGTCTTTTTCGTGGGGATGGCGCTCCTGAGCCACCTCGAGTTGTGGCGGGCGCTTCGGCGCACGAAAGAGCGGCGGCGTCGGCTGCTCCTGGCGTGGTTTTTGGCGGCCATCCTCATCAGTTTTGTGGGGGGCGCGACGTGCTTCCTGCCCGTCTTCGGCGTCGCGCTGTATCCCTACGGCAACTTCGCAGCCTGCCTCTTTCCCCTCCTCATGGCGTACGCGTTCCTCCGCTACCGGCTCATCGATGTGAACTTGGCGCTGGCCCGCGCGCTGACGTTTCTGGCGACGTACGCGCTCGTCTTCGGCGTGCCGCTATGGGTCGGCGCCCGCTACCAGGCCGCATGGCAGGAGGTGCTGGGTTCCTGGTGGTGGGCCGCGCCGGTGGTGTTGATGGGGCTGTTGGCCTCGGCCAGCTCGATGATCCTGCTCACGGTGACGCGCCGGCTCGAGCAGCGGTTGGTGCATGCCCAGCGCCGGTACCATCGCACCCTCGTCGCGGCTTCAAGCGGCATGACGCGGATCAAGGACATCCAACGGCTGTGCCGCGTCATCACCTACATGGTGAACCGGACCGTGAGGTTGACCAACGCCAGCCTCTTCCTCTATGAGCCGAAAGAGCAGCGCTACGCCCTGAAGGCGGTGCGCTATCCTTCCTCGATTCCTGCGGACATGTCGGTGGAGCAGGGCCATCCGCTGGTGGAGATGCTGCAGGGCAAGAAAGACCTGGTCGTGGTCGAAGAGCTGCAGGCCGCGTTGGAAAGCCCTCACGCGCACGCGCAGGGCCGCCAGCAGATGGAGGCGGCCTACACGTGGATGCGCGCGCTCGAAGCCCGGCTCATTGTGCCCAGCTTCTCGAACGATCGGTTGCTGGCGTTTCTGGTGTTGGGGGGGAAGTGCTCCGGGGAAGCCTACGCGACGGATGACATCGCGATCTTTTCCGGGCTGGCCAACCAAGCCGCGCTGGCGATTGAGAACGCGCTGTTTTTCGAGGAGCTGCGCACCAACGAAGCCTACATGATCCAATCGGAGAAGCTGGCCAGCCTCGGGCAGCTCGCCTCCGGCATGGCCCACGAGATCCACAACCCGCTGGCGATCATCTCGGGAGAAGCCCAGCTCTATCTGGAGCGGTTCAAAGGGCAGGACGCCAAGGTGGATGAAGTGCTCTTGAGCATTATCGAGGAGTGCAAGCGGGCCGCGGACATCACGCGGCGAATCTTGCGCTTCGCCAAACCCGCCCCCACCGATGTGACGCCGGTGGATTTGAAGGCAACGATTGAGGAAAGCCTGAGTTTGGCCGCCTATCAGGTGCGGCTGGAGCGCGTCGAGCGGCAACTCGACGTGCCGGACGACCTCCCCAAGGTCCGCAGCAACCAGAACCAGCTCCAGGAGGTGCTGCTCAACCTGATCCTGAATGCGTGCCAGGCGATGGGCGAGAAGGGAGGCAAGCTCATGCTCTCGGCCCGCGCGAACGGTTCGCACATCGTGCTTAAGGTGGCGGATACCGGGCCGGGGATCCCGGTCAGCATTCAGCGGAAAGTCTTCGACCCTTTCTATACGACCAAACCGACGGGGACGGGGCTGGGCCTCTTCGTGAGCCAGCGGATCGTGAAGTCGCACGGCGGCACGATTGAGCTGGAGTCGACGGAGGGCAAGGGGACCTGTTTCACGATTCACCTGCCGGTGTGGCGGCAGGGCGAGGCCGCGCTCTCCTCAAACGGCGGTTCCTAAGAGCGCCTATCAACATGACTGCGGGGCGCTCTCGGTCGGGCTTGTCAATTGGGGTGACCTCAGGTATGGTTCTAATAGAGACCCTGGGTGTTACGACATGGTGAAGCTGCTTGTCGCAGACGACGAACAGAAAATCTGCCGGCTGTTGGAGACGTTTTTTGCCGAGCGGGGATTTGACGTCCTCCTGGCTCACGACGGCAAGGAGGCGCTCGCCTGCATCCGCACCCAACGGCCCCACCTCGTTTTCCTCGATCTCCACATGCCGGGGCTGAACGGCCTCGACGTCCTCAAAGAGACCCGGGACGTGGATAAGTCGATTAAAGTGATCGTCATCACGGCCATCGAAGACGAGGAGATGATCCGCAAGGCCAAGTTGATGGGGGCGGCCGACTACGTCATCAAGCCCTTCAGCCTGGAGTATTTAAAGGAAGAGGTGCTCGCGAAAGTGAGCACCTCGTTGTATGAAGACCTGCGGGCCGCCAACGAAGAGCTGAAGCGTTCCCTCCAGGAAATGCGGCAGGTGACGCGCGGGATCGTCTCGGCCTTCTCCATGGTGGTTTCCAAGATCGATCCGCACTACACGCATGAGCACGTCTCGCGCAGCGTCGAGTACGCCGGCAAGATCATCGCCAAGCTCCGCCAAAAAGGGGTTTCGCTTGACGGGGTGCCGGAAGAGGTGCTGCTGGCGGGGATCCTGCTCCACGACGTCGGGAAGATCTTCACGCCGAAGGAGATCCTCTATAAGCCCGGCCCGCTGTCTGATGAGGAGTGGCGGGTGATGCGCCGGCACCCGGTGGACGGCGCGGAGATTCTGGAGCAGATCGCCGGATTGAAAGAGATGTCGAAGATCGTGCGCCACCACCAAGAAGCGTATGACGGCTCAGGCTATCCGGGGGGGCTGAAAGGGGAGGCGATCCCGATCGGCGCGCGGATTGCGACGGTGGTGGATGCGTTTGACGCGATGATCACCGACCGGCCCTACCGCAAGGGCATGACGGTTGAGAAGGCGATTGAAGAGCTGAAACGCAGCCGGGGCAGCCAGTTTGATCCCCTGGTGGTCGATACGGTGGTCGAGCTGTATGAAGCCGGGAAGCTCAAGCCCGTCCACATACCGGATCCTGCGAATGGCCAGGCTCATGAGCCGTCGGCGCCCGCTGATCCCAGCGCCAACAGCCACCCCGCGCCCTCCTCTTGAGCACCCCGCCGAAGCATTCTCCACCCGAACCCCTCCGCCTTCTTCGTGAAGAGATCACAGCTCGGTAGATGATCTGACACCAGCCGAATTCCCATGTGAAGCTGGCTCAGGGGTGCGGAGTGATGGCAATGACGGTGAGCCGGCTTTTCTTGGGCCCAGAGCACCAGAAGAGGCGGTGCGCGGCTGGGGTGTGCTGCTGCACGTAGGCTTCAAAGACCTCGTCGCGCGGGTTGTAGGGGTTCGCGATCAAATGGAAGACATGGGTCTGCAGCGACGGATGACGGGGGTCGGTTTGGAGTAATCCGAAGGCCTTCTTGATCTGCTTAACGAGACCAGCGTGCCGAGGGGAACCTTCAAGCCGTTCGAGCTCTTCCTGGGCGCTGCGGGTGAAGACCAAGGCAACCATCAGCCCTCGCCGCGGATATCCCTCGAGTAATCCTCCTTGGCGTTGACGAGTCGACCCTGCTTGGCATCGTCCAACCCCTTCTCGAGGAGCCGCACAGCCCGCGTGTTCTTGAACAGCCAGGCTTCGTGGGCCGGGACTGAAACCATCGGATCCAGGATGATCTGGCCATGGGCATTGCGGTAGACCCGGAAGCTCGTCACCTGGCCACCGAGAATTTTCCCGAGGCCCACCCGGTGCTTGGCATCGACCCGCGCCTCGGTGACGGCTTCAAACTCCGCGTCCTTGAGCAGCTCGTGTTTGGTCATGAGGCACCTCCGAATTTTGTTCACCTCAACGATACCACGGAGTGGGAAATAGTCTATTTCCCACATATCCCGTACGCCCCGGAGACCGCGGTCAGGCAATTCCCCAGCGCATCGTAGGCGAAGCTCTGAGGGTTTCAGCGCATTTGAATTCCGGGGTCACCATGGTGTCCCCGGAACTCCAACAAACCCACCAGTCGCCTCACCTTGTTCGCCGATGAGGCAGGTTGGCTACTGCTGTAACGCTTGCGCCAACCGGAGCAGCCGCTGCAGGTGGGTCTTGCGGTAGACGATGTCGCGCGTTTGGACGGAGAGTACCCAGACCTCGTGCGCGGCCGGCCGCACGGTATACACGAGGCGGTATTGGCTGTAGCGCAGCCGCCAGAGCCGTTGGGCGGTCCCGCGCAGCGGCTCGCCGATGAGGAGGGGCGCCTGGGAGAGCCGGTCGTGCGCCGCCTTAACAATTGCCTCGACCGTGGGGGGTGGGATCTTCACGAGATCGCGGCGGACCTCGGCATGCCAGAGAACCCGGAAGGCGCGCGGGCTTACCGCTTCGCGTGACGCTTGCGGTTCCATGCTACGAGCGCGTCCGTGGTCAAGGCATCATCGCGTCGGAAGCTACTCAGGCGGGCTTCGCCCACTTGGGCTAACGCAAGATCCTCCGACAGCTCCAGCGACGTCTGCACGAGCGAGGCCACCACGTGGGACAACGACGCACCTTCGGCTCGTGAGACGCGCTCCAAGATGGCATACGTCGACGGCTCCAGCGCGACCTGGACACGCGGCAAGACAGTGGACATCTGACGACAACCTCCTTGTTCGCTACCCGGCACAGCCCATCAACAAGGAGTGTACCACTTCTGTACCACTCTGTCAAGGCGGAACGTCTGCGGAACGTCTGCGGGGTCCACCCTCTCGTAGCGGAAGGTCGGAATTCCGAAGGAAAACCGGTGCCGTGCTAAATAGTGCCGCCTAAAAGGGGGTCTCCACAAGTGCCTGATCGAGCAGTAGTGCATAGAAGTGGTTTCATAAATCCATTCATGGGGCGGGTCCGATCGGCTGCCACCCCACTGGTCCTCGCCGCGCCGCACTATCGGCGTCGTCGGCTGCGGGCCAGTGGGGGCCCGATCAGCCG
>JACPXS010000120.1 GCA_016196415.1 Candidatus Omnitrophota bacterium | reverse complement strand
CTCAAGATGAGGAATTTGTCTGCAATGGGATCGAGGAGCGTGCCCAGCTCTGTCTGTTGATTCTGGCGACGGGCGATCAACCCATCAAGGGCATCTGAGGTGATCCCCACCAGGAACAACCCGAGCGCCAGAAACCGAAGCCCGTCACGCTCCGGATGGTAGTAGAGGAGTGACGCGACAATCCCCGGGACCAATAAGATCCGAAAGATCGAAACCTTATTGGCCAGGCTCATCCCCCTGGGGGTTTCCCCACTGGGAAGGACGTGTGATCGCCTGACGCTGATGCGTGACTCGCGTTGTCCCCGCGACGATGGCCGCGTGTCCGGAAGGAGACTCACCCTTCACGGCACCGATGGTCGTCCCGGTGAATCAATGGCGCTTCCCGCCGGCTGCCAGGTCCGCGGAAGCCGTCGCGTATTGGCTGGGGGCGCTTACTCTTTGTACCGCAACTCCACCCCGTGGTTCGGGCAGTACTTGACGTCCTCGCCATACAGCTCTCCACCCACCGGACAGAACTTCGTGCGCCCGGTGGCGGGTGGGGTGACCTGCTGCTGGGCCTTCTGGCTGTTCTCTTCCATGGCATGCCCGATCAAACCACCCCCCAGCGCGCCCAGTCCGGCCCCAATGGCGGTGCCGGCGCCTGCATGGTCACTCTGATTCCCGATAATCGCGCCGGTCCCAGCCCCGAGCAACCCCCCAAGGACCGCTCCCTGGGTTGTTTTTGACTGAGCCGCCGTGCCCATGCTCTCGCACCCGCTCAGGGCCACCGCGACGATTGCCATCCCGACCGCTGCGATCCGTTTCATGCGTCTCCTCCTTCTGTTCACGACCTGCTGCTACTGTAGCACGAAGCCATGGGGAACGCAACCTTACAGCGCCCTCTGCCTATCGAAGAATCCGTAACCGGTTCGGAGGCCAGAAGATGCATACCGCCTGTCCAATCACCATCCGCTTCGGAACAAACCCCCACCATCGGCTGTCGTGCGATGAGAGTGAGTTGTCTCCTAAGACATAGAAGCTGTCCTCTGGCACTCGAACCCCCTCATGTTCTTTGCCGTACGCGCCCTGATTGTAGTAGTGGTTGGTTCGGAACATCTCGTTCTCGGTCAAGGCATTCCCGTTGATGAAGATGTTTCCATCGCGCAGCTCCACGGTATCTCCGCCGAGCGCGGCCAGGCGCTTGATAAAGGGGCGCTTGGGATCCTCAGGGTAGTGGAAGACAATGATGTCCCCCCGCCGGGGGGCTCGAAAATGGTAGAGGAACTTATTCACGAGGATCCGATCCCCCTCCATGAGCGTTGGCCGCATCGATCCAGAGGGAATCTTAAAGGGAGCCATGATGAGGGTCCGGATGAGCAGGGCAAGCGCCACGGCCCAAATCAGCGACTCAAGGTTTTCCCTCCACATGGACGTGGAGGCGGCATTTCTCTCGTGCGCTGCGCGGGATGTCATTCGTCCTTTCACTTGCACCGAACGCCGACCACCACTCGACGTTGCCATCGCATTTAGAGTTTCAACACGGCCAGAAAGGCCTCCTGAGGAATCTCCACGTTCCCAAACTGCTTCATCCGTTTCTTCCCTTCCGCTTGTCGCTCCCAGAGTTTCCGCTTCCGGGTGATGTCTCCGCCGTAACATTTGCCGGTCACGTTCTTGGCCAACGGCCGAACGCTCTCCCGGGCAATGATATGGCTCCCGACAGCCGCCTGGATCGCGACTTCGAAGAGCTGCCGGGGAATCAGCGTTTTGCGTCGATGGACCAGCGCCTTTCCGCGCTCGTAGGCCTGCGGTTTCGGCACGATGGAGGACAGGGGCTCACACAGACGCCCATTGAGGAGGATATCGAGCCGCACCAGGTTCGCGGGCCGGTATCCGATGAGCTCGTAGTCGAACGACCCGTAGCCTCGAGTCAACGACTTGAGCCGATCATAGAAATCCACCAGGATTTCGCCGAGCGGCATTTCATAGACCAGCTTGACGCGTGTCTCGCTCAGGTATTCGGTGGAGCGGTAGCTCCCGCGCTTCTGAATCGCCAAATCCATCAAGGCGCCCACGGCGTCCGCCGGCGCGAGGATGACGGCGCTGACAAACGGCTCGGCGATCGACACCATGGCGGACGGTGGAGGCAGGTCGTTCGGTCGATGGATCTCGAGGGAGGTGTTGCCATGGGTGGTCACCTGAAACACCACGCTCGGGGTCGTCAGAACGAGCGCCACCCCGTATTCGCGCTCCAGCCGCTCTTGGACGATCTCCATGTGGAGGAGCCCAAGAAACCCGCACCGAAACCCCTGGCCCAGTGCATCCGACTGCTCGGGCTCAAAATGAAACGCCGCGTCGGTCAACGCAAATTTCTCCATCGCGGAGCGCAGCATCGCCAGATCCTGCGCATTGGCCGGATAGACGCCGGCAAACACCATGGGCTTCAACCGCTTAAACCCCGGCAGGGGTGCCGCCACCGGACGCGAACTTTCGGTGACCGTATCGCCCGCCACGACATCATGCGGATGCCGGATGTTGGCGGTGAAGTATCCGACCTCCCCGGCGCGGAGCTCGGTGACAGGCTGAGGCTGCGGGGTGAGAATCCCCAGCTCCTGGACCTCAAACTGTTTCTGCTTGCCGAGGAAGGTGACAGAGAGCCCGGCGCGGAGCGTCCCGTTGAAGAGTCGAACAAAAACCATGACGCCTTTGTAGGCATCGTAGCGTGAATCGAAGATGAGGCAGGAAAGCGCGGCGGCGGGATCCCCACCGGGCGGAGGAACCTCCTGCACGATTCGCTCAAGCAGCTCGGGAATGCCGCGCCCCACTTTGGCGCTGGTCGAGGTGATCCTCACCTGGTCGGTCTGGAGCAGATGCGCGATCTCCTTCGCCACCCGCTCGGGCTGGGCGTTCGGCAGATCAATTTTATTGATGACGGGGAGAATCGCCAGCCCGCGCTCTTTCGCCAGCAGATAGTTGGCGACCGTCTGGGCCTCAACACCTTGGGCGGCGTCCACCACCAGGACCGCTCCCTCGCACGCCTGGAGGCTCTTGGTCACCTCAAAGGAGAAATCCACATGGCCTGGCGTATCGATGAGATTCAACATGTACCGCTGCCCGTCAGAGGCGCGATAGCGCAGTCGGACGGCCGATGCCTTGATCGTGATCCCCCGCTCCCGCTCCAAGTCCATGTCATCGAGAAGTTGCTCACGGAAGTTACGCTCATCCACCGCGCCGGTGACTTGCAGCAGTCGATCGGCCAGCGTGGATTTCCCGTGGTCAATATGGGCCACGATGCAGAAATTCCGAATCTTCGTCAGTTCCATCCAGAACCTCGCCACCGCGCGTTGGCGGACCCGCATGCGATGTGGCGGGCCCACCCCTCAACCTAACAGGGTGCTGAAAAACTCCCCGTGTTCAAGGTTCACGGGTGAAGGTTCAAGGAGGCTCGAAGCAGCCTCCGTCGAGCACGGCGGTTCCCTTGAACCTTGAGCCTCGAACCTTGAACCAGGCTGCGGGGGTTTTCCGCAGCCTGCTAAATGCGCCCGATCGTCTGTTCGTGAGGCACTCTTATGTCCGCCGAGGCGCCTTCAAGGCCACCTTGACTCCAACGCTGAGGAGACGAGCCAGGCGTCGTTGTTGAGGCGTTTCGGCGTAGATCCGCACAATCGGCTCAGTGCCGGAGCGACGAAACAGCAGCCAGCTCTCATCGCGGCCGATGAGCTTCACGCCGTCCAAGGTGTTCACCGTCACGACGGGGATCCCGGCGAGTTCGTGCGGGGGGCTCGCGTGCAACCGGGCAAAGAGCGCATCCACCTGGGCCATGGTTAGATGGAGATCCCGACGACCGTAGCTCCAACGCCCGTAGCGACGTTCCAGCTGATGGAGCATCGTCGTCAGCGAGCGTCGGCGCATCGCCATCGCTTCCAGGAGGAGGAGCCCGTTGAAAATCCCGTCGCGCTCTGGGAGGTAGCCGTTGACTCCGATGCCCCCGGACTCTTCTCCCCCGATCAGGACGTCTCCTTCGAGCATCAATTTGGCGATATGCTTGAACCCAACCGGCACTTCCACGACCGGCAACCCCAGCGCCTCCGCAAGGCGGTTGATCATCATCGTGTTGGAGACCGTCTTGACGACGGTGCCGCTGGCGTTGCGCGTCTCAATCAGGTGCTGGAGGAGCAGACACAGCACCTGGCCGGGGTTCAGCCAGACCCCCCTAGGGCCCATGACGCCAATCCGGTCGGCGTCTCCATCATTAGCGATCCCAATATCGGCGCGGCTTCGTCTGATGGCCTGCCTCAACTCGAGCAGGTTTGAGGCGATTGGTTCCGGGGAGCGGCCGCCGAAGCGAGGATCGGGCTCGGCGTGGAGCGTCTCCACACGGCACCGCCCGCCTCGGAGCAGCTCTTCAATCACCCGACCACCGGCTCCGTGCATGGAATCGACGATCACCCGAAGACCCGCCCGGCGAATGGCTGGAAGATCAAGGAACGACGCCATGCCGCTGAGATACGTCGGCATCGGGTTCCTGTAGGCAATCAGCCCGGCCTTCACCGCTTCATCAAACGCCATTCGCTCGACCGGCGAGGTGCTGAGGCGCCGTTCAACGGACGCAACCGTCTCTTGGCTGGCAGAGCCGCCGAAGGCCTCCTTAATCTTCAGGCCGTTGTAGATGGCGGGGTTGTGGCTGGCCGTCACCATGACGCCGGCTGGCAAGCGGTTGGCCACCACGTACCGGCTCACGGCGCATGTCGGAACCGCGCGATCCGTGAGCAGGCTTCGGATGCGGTGACCGGCCAGAACCTCACACACCGCGCGCGCAAAGTAGTCCGAGAGGAACCGCGTGTCATGACCCACGGCCACCGTGAGTCCCCGCGATCGAGCGGCGGGCGGCGCATGCGCCAGGAGATGCGCGGCGATCGCCCGGGTCACGATCCGAACGTTGTCGGTCGTGAACTCCTCGGCCATGATGGCTCGCCACCCTTCTGTTCCAAAGGCAATGGTCATGGGGTCCCTCGTCGTAAGGATTGGATGGCTTCCTGGTAGGACGCGGAGCGGAACACGTAGGTGCCGGCCACCAGGACGTTGGCGCCCGCTTCCACGCACTGGCGGCCCGTCTCAGCGTTAATCCCGCCATCGACGGCGATATCGCCCCGGAACCATTCCCGGAGCTGGCGCACCTTCGGTATCACCTCCGGCATGAACGCCTGGCCCCCGAACCCCGGCTCCACCGTCATCACCAAGAGGAGATCAACCGCCCCCAGAAAGGGCCGAAGGGATTCAGCCCTCGTCCTGGGGCGCAGGGACAGCCCCGCTCGCGCACCCTCGTGGCGAACGGCCTCCAGCGCCTTCAGCAACAGACCCTCGCTGCGGAGCCCCGGTGATTCGACATGGACCGTCAGGGTGTGCGCGCCCGCCTGAAGAAACGTCTTCAGGTACTGCGCTGGGTGGTCGATCATCAGGTGCACGTCTAACGGAAGGCAGCTCACTCGACGAATGGCTTCCACGATCACCGTCCCGACGGTGAGATTGGGAACGAAATGGCCGTCCATGACATCCACGTGCAGCCAATCCGCTCCCGCCTCCTCGATCTTGCGGATCTCCTCCGCCAATCGGGCAAAATCACAGGCGAGCAAGCTCGGCGCGACGAGGATCCTCCGCCCGCTTCCCATGGACTCGCCGGCTCCCGTCGGGTGGGTCATCCGATGCGACAGCACGTTGAGAGGCGAGCCGCTTCCGGTTCGGCGATCGGACCGAGCACCGCCACATGCATGCGGGGCGTCACGAACAGGCGGCGCGCCACGCGGCGGATATCCGGCGCGGCCACCCGGGCGACATGGGCCAGCAGGGTCTCGGGGCGCGTCAGGCGTCCCACCGTGACCGCTTGCTCGCCCATCCACAGCATATGATCCATGGGATCCTCTAATCCCATGAGGAGCTGCCCTGCGTAGTAGTCTTTCGCGCGCCGAAGCTCTGCGCGCGAAATCGGCCCACGACGGATGCGGGACAGCTCGGTGAAAATGGTCCGGATGGTCTCCGTCAGTTTCCCGGTGTCACAGCCCGCATGAACCACAAACGCCCCCGTATCGTCGAATCGCTTGAGTTGCGTGCCGATTTCATACACCAACCCGCGTTTCTCTCGCACCTCGCGGAAGAGCCGAGAAGACATGTTCGCGCCGAGCAGCACATGGAGCAGCTCCAGCGCAAAGCGGTCCGGGTGCGTCCGGGGAATGGCATAGGTGCCGACGCACAGATGCGTCTG
>JACPXS010000119.1 GCA_016196415.1 Candidatus Omnitrophota bacterium | reverse complement strand
TTGGGTATTGGTTATTGGAGCACCATTAAAGAAGCCGCAGCATTTCTTGGCGTTACACTCATCACGCTCTGACGCTGGGATCGCAAGGGCAAGCTCAAGAGCAAGCGTCACCCCATCAATCGGTATGGGCTCTACCAGAAGAAGGACCTTGCAGCATTTTTGCGCCACTTGAGCAAAACGAGGTAGCTATGCCGAGACGACGCCAGGTTGTAACGAAGGCTACGAAGAAAGAAGTAAAGAGCTATCGCTACCAGGAGAAACGGAAGAATAATCCAGAAGTCGGCCTGGCGGGATTTGAGAAGTCAACCAAAGAACCTCCGCGCATCACCTACCAGTACGATCCGCATCTAGACCCGCAGCTCGTCTGGGCTGGCAAGGCCGAGCACACGTCCTTCGAGGTGCCCACCGTGTCGCTTCACATGCATGAGCGGGTATCTGCCCAAGCGATCATCAAGACGGTCAAGAAGAACGGCGAACAGCAGCTTGAATTCACCAACCTGTTCGCTGATCCACAACTGCCGCTGTCCGAAGCGGTGGAGTTCTACCAGCACGATGTGGACTGGGCGAACCGCTTGATCCTGGGCGACTCGCTGGTGGTGATGAACTCGTTACTTCAACGCGAGCTGTTGGGCGGTCAGGTCCAGATGATCTACGTGGACCCGCCGTATGGGGTGGCGTACAACTCCAACTTCCAGCCGTCCATCCGCCAACGAGACGTGAAGGATGCGCAGGACGCCTCGTTGACGCGGGAACCGGAGCAGATCAAAGCGTACCGCGATACCTGGACACTGGGGATTCACTCATACCTGACGTACCTCCGTGACCGGCTCCTGTTGTGTCGTGATTTGCTCCATGAGACGGGCTCAATCTTTGTGCAGATCAGCGATGAAAATCTCCACCACGTTCGTGAAGCGATGCATGAAATATTCGGGCCGAACAACTTCATGGGCGACATCGTGTTTGTAAAGACCACGGGCAAGGGTGGGAAATACCTCGATACCACCACCGACCATTTGATTTGGTTCGCTAAAAATGCTGAGCACGTCAAGTATCGCAAGCTGTTTGCCGAAAGAAGCCGATACACCTTTGAGAAGATGTTTACGATGATGGAGCTACCTGATGGTACGTGCAAGAGAATGACGAAGGAGGAGCGCGAAGGAGAGCTACCAAGAGGGGCGAGGTTGTTAAAACCCCAAGGTCTTTTCAATGACAGCGGCGGGCAGACATCTCGCTTTGTGTACGAACTCGACGGGAAACAATTCACACCTCCTGCGGGCTATTTCTGGAGAAGCAACCGCGAAGGTCTTGATCGGCTTCAGGCCGCAGGGCGATTGGTCGCCGTGGGCAATACTTTGGGTTGGAAGCAATACGAGGCCGACTTCCCACTAACGTCTGTAAAGGCTTTATGGACCGATACCATGCCGAGCGGGTACGCAGGGGAATCGAGTCTCTACGTGGTCCAGACTTCGACAAAGGTCGTCGAGCGCTGCCTACTGATGACCACCGACCCCGGAGACCTTGTGTTTGATCCGACCTGCGGCAGCGGCACAACCGCCTACGTCGCTGAGCAGTGGGGCCGGCGATGGATTACCTGCGATACCTCGCGGGTAGCGTTGGCGATTGCTCGTCAACGGCTGTTGGCCGCCACCTTCCCTTACCACGAACTAGCCCATCCTGAGCAAGGCATACGTGGCGGCTTTCGGTACAAGACCGTCCCACACATCATGTTGAAGTCCATCGCCCAAAACACGCGGCTTGATCCGATCTTCGCCAAGTACCAGCCTGAGATTGACGTGCTTGAGAAGAAACTCGCCAAGGCAAAGGGCGCTGAGAAGTCCAGGCTTGAAGAAGAAGCGGGATCCGCCAAGCGCCGCAAGCAAGTAGAGGTTGACCGCATCATCTCAGAGGACGCTGAGCAGGAAACCCTTTATGACCAACCGTATGAGGATCGCAGCAAGGTGCGCGTCTCAGGGCCTTTTACCGTGGAAAGCATTCCGCAGCCGGCGGTCACGGACGTGAACGAGTCGCCCATTGCGCAGTGGCAGCCCATCGAGGCTGACGCCAGAGCGGATGACCTGGCAAGACGAGGCCGGGGCGCTGTGATGACTGGTTCAGGGACGGACTTCATCCTGAACCTGATTGAGCTGCTCCGAAAGGACGGTCTGACGCGCATGGGCGGAGGGGTGCTGAAGTTTGCCAGGCTCAATCCCATTCCCTCCGGTGGGGTTCTCCATGCGGAGGGTGAGCTGGAGACAAAAAACGGCAAGGGCAAGACGCTTGCGGTGTCGTTTGGTCCCCAGTATGGCCCCATCACCGTCAAACAGGTTGAAGGAGCGGTGCAGGCGGCGCGAGGCCGCTATGACGGGGTGGCGTTTGTGGGCTTTACGTTCGATGCACCCGCCCAAGAGTTCATGAAGAAAGACCTGCCCATTGCCGTGATGGGGGCCTACATCGCGCCGGACGTGCTGGTGGGCGACCTGCTCAAAGCTCCCAAGGGGAGCCAGTTGTTCACGATGTTTGGCTCTGCGGACATCGAGGTGAAGGACACCAAAGACGGCTATGTGGTTAAGGTCAACGGCGTTGACCTCTATGATCCCAACACCGGCCAAGTCAGCAGCGATCAGGGCGGACAGATTTCCGCCTGGTTCCTCGATACCGACTATGACCGGCGCACCTTCAACATCTGCCAGGCGTTTTTCCCCGGCGGCGGGCAGAATCCGTGGGAGAAGCTGGCCAGGGCCTTGCGCGGGACGATCCGAGAGGAAGCGTTTGAGCCGCTTCGCGGTCTTGAATCGCTACCGTTTCAGCTTGGCGATGAGCAACGCATCGCCGTCAAAGTGATTGACCACCGAGGTAATGAAATGATGGAAGTGCGCGAGTTTAGAAAATCCGAGAAGCCATCGATTGGGCAAAACAGAAAGACATTTTCGAAAAACAGGAGGGGGTTGCAATGACAGCGAGTGCCCCGTTTGATAAGGGTCCATATCTCTCAGCGGCCTTGTTGTGTGAAAAGCTGCTGATTGAGAAGGATGGTGTCGCTTCAGCCATTCGCATTATTGATCGAGTGACTCACACAGCGGTTGGCGTCAGCCCTCCAGAAGAGATGGAACCATTCAACTACGTATTGACGCTTGTGGTCACCCTCAAGGCGGGGTGGGCTCAGGGGTCCTATCCGATGCGTATTGCGCTCGTCAGTCCTCAGAAAGGCAGTCGCGACATCCTCAAGCAGACAGTTTTCTTTGAAGGTGGAGAGGACAGAGGCAATAGCGTCGTAGGACAGATGGCAGTGAGGTTTGAAGTAGAAGGGATTTATTGGTTCGAGGTCTTCTTGGGCGAGCAGAAATCGGAGCGGCTTCTAACGAGGATTCCTCTACGGGTGATCTACCTGCGAACTTTTACGCCACCACCACGTGGCGAAAGTGGATCGTCACCTCAGCCCCAGGAACCCCAATAGGGCTGAACACAACGTCGGATTCTGAATACGCGTGCGTGCTGTACTCGGAAGGGCTTGCATTGGATGCGAGGTAGCGTTCAAGACGTTCTCGCAGAATGGATTCGTCAATGAGACCTTCGTTGAACTCCACAAGGTCCGCATCCACTTGATTGGCCAGACGGATGGTGTCCTGGTCGCCGGAGTCGAGAATCTCCTGGAGATGCGACAGGAGCCGCTCGCCAAGTCCCTGTAACGAGGCTTCCTGGTCGAGATACTGCTTAAGCGAATCTAAGAGATGGGAGCGCAACATGGTCGTCCTCGGGACACTGTCAAGTATACCTCAGCGCAGGACATCCGTCAAAGGTTCAACCAGAGCAGGTATCCGACGTGGATCAAGAACGGGACCCTGACGCCGGACGTTGTACGAGACGCCCCGCTGTCTCAGCCACAGCGGAGGGGAGAACCACCAGGGACGCGAAGTCAGCTCATCCGGTATCTGGACCGTGGGAGCCAATGGGTGGTGGAAGTCCATCAGTATCTACGGCCTGATGGAACGTTGGGCGGGAGTGGCAAACCCGATCCGAAGCGGCTCAGAATTGGGAACACGATCTATGCGGTATAACGCGAGACTTTCATGAGCAACCTTGTTGACCAACCCATCCTCAACGACGCCTACCTGGAACCGACGCGCCACTGGCACATTGAGCCGGGCCGTGAGCCGGAGTTACAGGAGAGCCGCCGTCCGGCTCAGTATGTGGTGGCCAGGGCGGAGCGCAAAGGCGGGGCGGCGCAACTGCTCCACGAAGCCGTGCCGTTAGAGTCGGTGAACCACATCAGAGAGCGGGTCAACGCCTGGAGGCAAGCCGGGTATCCCGGTGTCAGCCGCGTGACTCGTGAGCTGCTGGCGCATTGGAATCGTCCCATCGAGGAGTACAAGGAACAGAAGCAAGCCGAACGGGGCAGCTTGGACGGGCCGGCGGTCAGCTCAGCGGGCCGGCGGACCTTCTTCTGTCAACGGGAAGCCGTAGAGACCGTGATCTGGCTGAACGAAGTGCCTGAAGCTGAGAAAGCCGGCATCACCATCCCTGCCGAGCATCCCGAAGGGACCTTTGAACGCTTGGCCCTGAAGATGGCGACCGGATCAGGCAAGACGATTGTCATGGCGATGCTTTCCGCTTGGTCCATCTGCAACAAGGTGGCCAACCGGCAGGACGCCAGATTTTCGGACACCGTCCTGGTTGTCACCCCCAACCTGACCGTGCGAGATCGCTTGGCTGGAGACCCGGAGCGCCCTGACGCTCCACGAGCGCTCATTCCGGGCGCACCAGGGAACTACTACGAGGAGTTTGAGCTGGTGCCGACGCACCTGCTGTCGCTCCTCATGCAGGGCAAGGTCTTCGTCACCAACTGGCACCTGTTTGCGCTGGAGGATGACAGCAAGAGGCGCGGCGTGGTCAAGCGGGGGGTGGAGAGCGATACGGCCTTCTGCGGGCGGGTCCTGAAGCCGCTCGGGAAAGCTGGCAATCTCTTGGTTCTCAATGATGAGGCGCACCACGCCTATCGGGTCTACCCCAAAGAGAAGGGGGATGAGCAACTCACCCTTGGCGAGGCGTTTGAGGCGGACATCTCCGACAAGGAAGAAGCGGAGCGCGCCCGGGTGTGGATTGAGGGCCTTGACCGGATCGCCAAGGTGCGGGGGATTCGGCGCTGCCTTGATCTGTCCGCAACGCCCTACTTCCTCAAGCAGTCGGGGCGGCGCGAAGGAGAGCCGTTTGGCTGGATCGTGGTGGATTTCGGGCTGCTGGATGCCATTGAATCAGGCGTGGTAAAAATCCCGCATATTCCTGTGGTGGACAACGCAGGCCGGAAGGAACCGATGTACCTCCGGCTCTACCAGGAAGTGAAGTCCCGCCTACCGAAGTCTGAGCAAGAGTTGGAGAAAGGGCGCTCGGCGGCGGTGCTTCAGGAAGTGCAGCACGCCTTAGCGACGCTGGCGACCCAGTGGAAACACGACTTTGAACGGTGGCGCACGATGGGCCGCGAGGTCCCGCCAGCCATGATCGTCATTTGCAACAACACCGCCGTCTCATCGCTGCTGGCGCGGTTTGTGGGAGACGATGGCAAGGTGCTGCCTGAGCTGCGCAACGAAGACGGCAGGCGTTACACGCTACGGATTGACTCGAAGCTGCTCAAGGACGAAGGGATCAAGGCCTTAAACCAGACCCAAGAAGAAGCCGCCAAGGCGCTGCGTGCCATTGTCATGTCGGTGGGCAAGCGGGGAGGACCAGGTGAGCAGGTGCGCTGCGTGGTCTCGGTGGGCATGTTGTCGGAAGGTTGGGACGCGCAGAACGTGACGCAGATTCTCGGCCTCCGGGCGTTCTCCTCACCGCTGCTGTGTGAGCAGGTCATTGGGCGGGGCCTGCGCCGGTTCAACTACGACGACCTCTCACAGCCTGAAACAGTAGATGTGTACGGCATACCGTTTGAGGTCCTGCCGATGGCGAAGGTGGGGCCGGCCAACGGCAACGGCAAGCCCGTGACAGTGGTCAAGAGCCTGCCTGAGCGCCAGAAGGACTACGCGATCTACTTCCCCAGGGTCATCGGGTACATCGCCGATGTTCGGTACGGGGTGCGGGTCGCTTGGGACAGCCTGCCGGAGCTGATCGTTACGCCGGAGGAAGCGCCTACCCTTGTCGGGGTTGGTGATGTCATAGACCGACAGGCCATGCCCAGGGAGTTTCACGACCGCGAGGAGTTCTACCGCAACAACCGCGTGCGGAGTGCGCTCTATGCGGTGGCCGCCAGGATCACCGCCAACCTGGGCAATCGGATGCTGTTTCCCCAGGTGTTGAAAGCTGCGGAGGAGTATTACCGCAAGAAGGTTCAGTACAAGCCTGGCATGGACGAGCGGGAAGTGTGCCTTGAGCGCTACGTTGACCAGATGACCAACGCCCTTTCGGCTGGCATCCGCCCCGAAGACGACGAAGCGGGCACGGGCAAGCTGCGGCCCATCCTGGACCCCTACCGGCCTAAGGGGAGCACCAACGGGGTATTTTTCCAGACTTCGCTCCACTGCATCAAGACGATCCGCAGCCATATCAGCCACATCGTCTGCCACTCCCCGGTGTGGGAGCGGAATCTGGCCGTCGCCCTGGAGCGCCACTCTGCCGTGGGAGCGTACGCCAGAAACTATCGGCTTGGTTTCGAGATACCGTATGACTTCGGCGGCCTGACCCACGCATACACGCCGGACTTCATCGTCCGCCTCAAGCGTCCCGATGACTCGAAAGTTCACGTGGTCTTGGAAGTGAAGGGGCTGGAGGGCAACCAAGACCGCGCCAAGGAAGCCGGGGCCAAACGCTGGGTCGAGGCCGTGAATAACTGGGGCGAGCTTGGTCAGTGGGGATACGCTATCGTCAAGGACTTAACGACAACCGAGGGAGTGTTGAATCGCCTCCGTCAAGAAACCATCCCTACCCATGTCTGATAACCCGAAAGCGGACAAAGCCGTTCGTGAAGACTTGATTTGGTGTTTGGGATTTGGTGCTTGGTGATTCTCAATGTCTCTTACCGCTGTTTTATTGGCGGCGGGCTACGCGACCCGGCTCTATCCCCTGACGCAGGACCGGCCCAAGGCGCTCCTGCCGCTCGGGACGGGGACGATCCTGGATGAGGTGGTCCGGTCGCTGGACGGCGTGCGGCCGCTGCGCAAGCGGGTGCTGGTGACCAACCGCCGGTTCGCCGAGCTGTTCCGCCGGTGGCAGCGGGACCGGCGGGCGGACCTCGAGATCCTGGACGACGGCACCGACACCCCCCAGACGCGCCTCGGGGCCATCCGGGACCTGGAGCTGGCCCGCGGGGCGACGGACCCGGGCGACGACCTGCTGGTCCTGGGGACGGACAACCTCTTTCGGTGGCGGCTGGCGGACTTCGTGGCCGCCGCCCAACGCCACCGGCCGCACGCGAGCATCGCGTTGTGGGAAGCCCCGTCCGCGGAGGCGGCGACGCAGTTCGGCGTGGCCATCCGCGATGGGACCTCGCGCATCACGGCGTTCGTGGAGAAGTCCCCCCAGCCGCCGTCCAGGGACGTGGCGCTGTGCGTGTACTACTTCCCGGCCGCCATGGGTAGTGAGATCTCGCGCTTCATCGAGGCGGGCGGCAACCCCGATGCGCCCGGCTACTTTCTGGAGTGGCTCGTGCGCCAGGCCCCGGTCTACGGCATCCTGATGCCGGGGGCGTGGTATGATATCGGCTCGCCCGACTCGTATCAGGTGGTGCTCGACGAGTGGCAGAGAGGAGGAGCATGAAACGGCATCTCTTCACATCGGAGTCCGTCACGGAGGGGCACCCGGACAAGATCGCCGACCAGATCTCCGACGCGGTCCTGGACGCCATCTACGCCCAGGACCCCAACGGCCGCGTGGCGTGCGAGACGCTGGTGACGACGGGCCTCGCGTTCGTCGCCGGGGAGATCACCACCTCCTGCTACATCGAGATCCCGCAGATCGTGCGCGAGACCATCTACAACATCGGCTACGTGGAGCCGGTGCACGGCTTCGCCTACAAGACCTGCGGGGTGGCGACCGCCATCCAGTCCCAGTCACCGGACATCGCCTTAGGGGTGGACAAGGGCGGGGCGGGCGACCAGGGGATGATGTTCGGCTACGCCACCAACGAGACCCCGGAGCTGATGCCGCTGCCCATCATGCTCGCGCACAAGCTGGCGCGGCGGCTCTCCGAAGTGCGGAAGCAGGGGCTGGCCGACTACCTGTTGCCTGACGGCAAGACCCAGGTCACCGCCGAGTACCGCGACGGTCATGTCGCGCGGCTCGAGGCGCTGGTCGTCAGCGCCCACCACAAGCGCGGGATTCCCATGACGCGGATCCGCTCGGACGTCAAGCGGCTGGTCATCGAGCCGGTCGTGCCGAAGCACTGGCTGGATCGGCGGACCAAGATCTTCGTCAACCCCACCGGCCGCTTCGAGGTGGGCGGGCCGCAGGGCGACACCGGCTTGACCGGGCGGAAGATCATCATGGACACCTACGGCGGGGCGATCGCCCACGGGGGCGGGGCGTTCTCGGGCAAAGATCCGACCAAGGTGGACCGCTCGGCCGCCTACATGGCGCGCTACGTCGCCAAGAACCTCGTCGCCGCCGGCATCGCCGACCGCTGCGAGATCCAGCTCGCCTACGCCATCGGGGTGGCGGAGCCGGTGTCGGTCATGGTGAACACCTATGGGACCGGGAAGCTCTCCGACGCCGCCGTCATGACGCTCGTCCGGGAGGTGTTCGACCTGACGCCGGCGGGCATCATCCGCGCGCTGCGGCTCCGCCGGCCGATCTACCTCAAGACCGCCGCGTACGGCCACTTCGGCCGCGAGGACGCCGAGTTCCCGTGGGAGGAACTCGACCGCGTGAAGGACATCCAGCGGGCGGCTCGATCCCACTGATGCCCAGGCGCTTCCACATCAAGAGCCCGGCGCTCGCCCGGGCGGGGCGGTCGAAGATCGAGTGGGCGGAAGGGCAGATGCCGGTGCTGCGCGAGATCCGCGCGCGGGCGGCGCGGACGCATTCGCTGCGGGGCGTGCGCCTGGCCTGCTGCCTGCACGTCACCACGGAGACCGCGCACCTCATGCTGGCGCTCAAGGCGGCCGGCGCCCGGGTCGCCCTGTGCGCCTCCAACCCGCTCTCCACGCAGGATGACATCGCCGCCAGCCTCGTGAAGGATTTTGGGATCAGCGTCTTCGCGATCCGGGGCGAAGGCCGCGCCACCTATTACGACCACATCCACGCGGTCCTCGGGTTCTCGCCGCACCTGACGATGGACGACGGGGCGGACCTGGTCTCCACCATCCACAAGCAGCCGCACCGCTTCGGGCGCGACGTCATCGGCGGCACCGAGGAAACGACGACGGGGGTGATCCGGCTGAAGAGCCTGGATGCCCAGCGCAAGCTGCGTTACCCCGTCATCGCCGTGAACGACGCGGACACCAAGCACCTGTTCGACAACCGCTACGGGACCGGGCAGTCCACCATCGACGGCATCCTCCGGGCCACCAACCGGCTCCTCGCCGGCTCGGTCTTCGTCGTGGCCGGCTACGGCTGGTGCGGGAAGGGCCTCGCGCAGCGGGCGCGCGGGATGGGCGCCCACGTCATCGTGACCGAGGTCGATCCCCTCCGCGGGCTCGAGGCGGTGATGGATGGCTTCGAGGTGATGAGCCTGCGTGATGCGGCACGGCGGGGGGATCTCTTCGTGACGGTCACCGGCTGCTCGCAGGTGCTCACCGCCGCGCACTTCTCGCGGATGAAGGACGGCGCCGTCATCGCCAACGCGGGCCACTTCGACGTGGAGATCGACCTGAAGGCGCTGCGGCGGCTCTCGCGGCGGCAGCGAATCCTGCGGGAGGGCATCCGCCAGCACGTGCTCACCAACGGCCGGCGCGTCAACGTCCTGGCGGAGGGCCGCCTCGTGAACCTGGCATGCGCCGAAGGGCATCCGCCCGGCGTGATGGACATGTCGTTCGCCAACCAGGCGCTGGCCTCGGAGTACCTGGTGCGGGAAGGGAAGCGCCTGTCGCCGCACGTCTATCCCGTGCCCAAGGAGATCGACCGGGAGATCGCCCGCCTGAAGCTGAAGGCGCTCGGCGTCGCCATCGACCGGCTGACCCCGTCGCAGCGCCGGTATCTCTCAAGCTGGGAGCTCGGCACCTAGTGCCAGGCACTTTTTACGGTGCGCGGCGGAGGACGCGCAGGCACCACCACACGGCCAGCGCGTGCGGGATCCACACCGCGACGCCGATCGGCAGCATCCCGCGCTTGCCGATCCCCTCCCAGAAGCCCACGAAGAAGTAGTAGAGCAGCCCCCACCCAAGGCTCAGCCCCAACCCCTTGAGATGGCCCCGCAGCTGGGGCTGCGTCGAGCCCACGAAGGCGAGCAGGCAGACGACCAGATTCATCAGGGGGATGGTCACCTTCGAGGCGAGCGCCACGCGGTAGCGGCGCACGTCCAGCCCCAGGTGGTTCAGGCGGATGACGAGCAGGCGCAGCTTGCCGTAGCGCATCGTCTCCGGCTGGGTCTCCGGCTGGCTGAACGACTCCGGCGTGACCGGATAGCTGATGAGCCGCTCGACGAACGGCTCCGGGTCGCCCCGCAGGGCGCCCCCCGGGCCGATGCGATAGATCGCTCCCTGCAGCAGGAGCCAGCCGAACCTGGTCCAGACCGCCCGGTTGGCGTACAGGCTCTTGATGGGGCGGTTCTGCCGGTCGTGCTCCAGGATCGTCAGGTCGCTGAGCTCCCGGGCCTTCGGGTCGAGCCGGCGGGCGTGGTAGAGGCGGTTGAAGGTGTCCATGATGGCGACGTTCTCGACGGCCTCAGGGCCATCCGCGCTGCGGAACGCGTCCCGACGGATCTGCTCGTAGACCCGCGAGGTCCCCGGCACGACGAGGTCGTTGACGGCGAACACGAGGAGGGTGGCGAGCCACCCGACGAAGAGAAACGGGGCGCTTGCGCGCAGGAGGCTCATCCCGCTGGCGTTCATGGCGAGCAGCTCCTGGTGCCTCGAGAGCCGTGTCGCGACGAAGGCGCTGGCCAGCAGCAGGGCGAGGGGCGAGGCCCGGACGAACACGAGGGGGGTGAAGTTCAGGTAGTACCGCAGCACCGTCTCGGCGGCGATGTGGTACCGGGCGATCTCGTCCAGGTGCTCGAAGAGGTCGATGAGGCAGGTCAGGGAGATGAAGACGGTCAGGCACCAGAGCCAGACCGGGAGGAGCTGGCGGGCGAGGTACCGGTCAAGGATGCGCATCACCAGCGGACCGCGCGGAACACCAGGATCCCACTGACCGCCGCCCCGATCAGGTTCGGCATCCACATCGCGAGCCAGCCGGGCAGCCAGCCCTTCAGCGCGACGGTGTTCATCCCGATGGAGACCAGGTAGTAGGCGATGAAGACCGCCAGGACCCAGACATAGCCCACGAGCCGCTCGTGGTGGTGCAGGCGCAGCCCGAAGGCGAGGCCGAACGCGACGAAGATGAGCGCGGCGAACGCCGAGGCGATTTTCCGGTGCAGCTCGAGGCTCACCGGCAGCGTGTCGATCCCCTCGGCGCCGAGCCGCCCGCGCTCGGCGATGAGCTCCTTGAAGGTGAGCTCCTTGAGCTTCTTCCCGAGCCGCTCCGGGTCGCCCTGGTCCGTGTCCAGGCGGATGGCGTAGGTGGTGAACGTGACCTTGTAGAACGAGCCGGGGTGGAGCGGGTCCCACTCATCCACCGTGCCGTCGAACAGCTTCAGCTGGACGCCGGCTCGTCCGGGGAGCCGCTCGAAGAGCCCCCGCTCAGCGATGATCGTCCGCGTGGGGCCGTTGGGCTGCGGCTCGTAGAGGCGCACGTGCTGCAGCTTCTGCCCGTCCACGCGGTAGATGAAGATGACGTACGGGGGGAACTCCTTGATGAACGTCCCCGCCTCCAGGTAGGCGGTGGGCTGCTTCAGGCCGATGGCCTTCAGCTGCTTGCGGAAGGCCAGGTGCGACTCGGGCACGATGCGGTCGCTGTTGATGAGCAGCACCCCGCTGAACACGAGCCCCACGACGAGGAGGGGGAACACCAGGCGGATCGGGGCGACGCCTGAGGCGCGCATGGCGATGAGCTCGTAGTCGGTGCTCAGGCGGCCGAACGCCAGCGTCATCGCCACCAGGCAGGCCATCGGAAGGGTGAAGCCGAGCAGGTAGGGCAGGAGGTAGAGGATGAGCCGGACGATGTCCACGACGCTCACCCCCTTGGCGATGACCAGCTCCGTGAACTTGATGATGTTGCCGATCAGCAGCACCGCCGTGAGCCCCCCTATGGTGATGAAGAAAGGCGCGGTGTGCTCCCGGAGGACGTAGGTGCGGATGATCCTCATGGGGCCCGGGGGGTGCGGGCGGCGGCCAGGACGAAGACGCGGCGAGCCCCCGCCGCCTTCAGCGCCCGCGCGCAGGCGTCGGCGGTCGCGCCGCTGGTGAGCACGTCATCCACGAGCAGGACGCTGCCCCCGCGCACGAGCCGCCGGTTGGCGGCGAAGGCGTCCCGGACGTTCCGGGCCCGCTTGCGCCACGTCAGGCGGGACTGGGTGGCGGTCCAGCGGCGGCAGCGCAGCGCGGCGGGACGGCAGGGCTTCCCGAGCGAGCGGGCCACCGCCTCGGCCAGGCGCCCGGCCCCGTGAACCCCACGCAGCCGCCGCTTGAGCCAGTGCTGCGGCACCGGCAGGATCACCGAGACTTCCTCCAGGGGAAAGGCGGCGGTGGCTGTGGCGGCCATCTCCGCCGCCAACCACCGGCCGAGACGCCAGCGCCGATGGTACTTGAACTGGTGCACCGCCTCCTGGGCGGCGTCGGTGTACGACCAGGGCGCCCGGGCCGCGTCGAACGCCGGGGGGCGCATGCGACAGGATCGACACTCCACGAGCGCATCGAACGCCCCGGGCAACCCCACCCCGCACCGCGCGCAGACCGGCGGGCCGCTTGGCGCAAGGCGTTCGGCGCACCGCCGGCAGACCGGATCGGCGCCGGAGGCGGGAGATGGCGCATGGCACAATGGGCAGGCGGGGGGGAAGAGCAGATCGATCAACCGCGCGGACGCGCTCATCGGCAGAGGATAACACCGGCACCGACGGGTGTCAATTGTCCGATAGGAAAAGGGAAGCGGTCCCGAATTGAAGATTGACGCTGCACGAGGGCTCCGCTAGGCTATAGCCGACGCGATGGTGCCGCCGTGGTTATGGATCAGCACGCCCCTGAAGTTGTTCCTCTGGCTGGGGAACCGCCTGCTGACGTGGACCGGCGTGTTCTTGCTCTGGCGCCGCTTCCGCGCCAGGCGGTCCGTCTGGGTGTGGCTGACGCTCTTCAACATGGTGTCGCTGAGCATGCTGGGGGGCCTGTTCTTCTGGCTCCATCACCGGAAGTGAGCGGATGCGGCTCCTCGTCGCAGGCGGGACAGGGTTCATCGGGGCGCCGCTGTGCCGGCGGCTGGCGCAACAGGGGTATCGGCTGTTCGTGTACACCCGCTCACCGGGCGACTACCGGGATGAGCCGGGGATCGAGTACCTGCCGCTGCGGCCCGATACCTGGACCCACACGCTGGCCGGCATCGGCGGCGTCATCAACCTGGCGGGCGAGCCCATCGCGGCCAGCCGCTGGAGTGCCGCCCAGAAGCAGCTCATCCGGGCAAGCCGCGTGGAGATGACCCGCCACCTCGTCGAGGCGATGGCCGAGATGCCCGAGCCGCCCCCCGTCCTGGTCAGCGCCTCGGCGGTCGGGTACTACGGCGCCCGCGGCGACGAGGAGCTTGCTGAGGCCGACGCGCCAGGGCGCGGGTTCCTCGCCGAGACCTGCCAGGCCTGGGAGGCCGAGGCCCGGCGGGCCGAGGCGCTCGGCGTGCGCGTCGTCCGGCTGCGCATCGGGCTCGTGCTGGGCGCAGATGGCGGGGCGCTGGCGAAGATGGTGCCGCCGTTCCGCGCGTATGTGGGGGGGCCGCTCGGCAGCGGGCGCCAGTGGGTGTCATGGGTGCACCGGGACGACGTCATCGGCCTGGTGGAGTGGGCGCTCACGCACCCGGAGCTGGCCGGCGCCGTCAATGCGACAGCACCCCAGCCGGTCCGGATGGCGGCGTTCTGCCGGGAGCTCGGCCGCGCGCTGCGCCGCCCCTCGTGGGCGCCGGCGCCTGCGCCGGTCCTGCGGCTCCTGCTGGGCGAGATGGCCGACCTGCTCGTCACCGGCCAGCGCGTGGTCCCTCAAGCGGCGCTGCAGGCCGGCTACCCCTTCCGCTTTCCCTCGCTGGCCGAGGCGCTTTCGGAATGCCTCCCCTAGACATCTCGAAGCTCCGCCACGAGCTCAAGACGCCCATCCTGGCGATGCAGCAGGCGCTCGCCCTGCTTGGCGACGAGGTGGCGGGGCCCCTCAACGAGGAGCAGAAGCGGTTCGTGGCGCTCAGCCAGCGCAACCTCGAGCGGCTCCACGGGCTCATCGAGGAGCTCCTGCGCCTCTCGGAGCCCAGCCCTTGATGGACGGGGGCCGCATCAGGCATACTAATTGGGTTAAGCGAATGTGGCGAAGGAGGGAGCACCATGGCACAGGCCGCGTCGAAGCGCATCCTGATCGTTGACGACACCAAGGACATCCTCCTGGTGGTGTCGCGGCGCCTGCAGAGCTGGGGCTACGAGCCGCTGACCGCTTCGAGCGGCGAGGAGGGGTTGCGCATCGCCGAGGAGGCGGTGCCGGACCTCATCCTGCTGGACATCATGATGCCCAAGATGAAGGGCCGCGAGGTGTGCGCCCGGCTCAAGGCGAACCCCAAGACGCAGCACATCCCGGTGATCTTCCTCACCGCCCTGGGCCTGGCCGACCACATCAAGGCCGGGATGGACCTCGGCGCTGCGGATTACCTCGTCAAGCCGTTCGCGCCGGAGGAGCTCCGGAAGCGGGTCACCGTCGTCCTGGCCCGGCACGCCGGTACGACCCCGGCGCCGACCAACACCCAGTAATCGCCTGCCAACAAGTGCCTGGCACTTCCGCTAGACCCGCACGCTCGATTGTGCGACAATAGCCGCATTCCTCACCCCCCTTCGCAGCCCGCGCGATGGCGCAGTACCTCTATATCACGGTGCATCCCAACGCCGGCAAGGACGTGCTCGTCAGCCTGGGCGCGGGGCGCTTCGAGGCGTGGGTGAGGGCCAAGCCCGTCGGCGGACGGGCCAACGACGCGGTCGCCGCACTGCTGGCGCGGACCCTCCAGGTCGCGCCGCGCGGCATCCGCTTGGTCAAGGGCCGCAGCGGCCGCCGCAAGGTCTTCAGCATCTCGGAGCAGCCGAACGTGACGTGATGGAAGAGTTCTTCTCGCATCTCTATCAGTTTGACGAGCTCATCCGGTGGGGCGGGTACACCGTGCTGGTCGGCGTCGTCTTCGCCGAGACCGGGCTGTTGGCCGGGTTCTTCCTGCCGGGCGACTCGCTCGTCTTCTTGAGCGCGGCGGCCATCGCCGGCGACAGCACGGGCTACGCCATCGGCTACCACCTCGGCCCCCGCCTCTTCAGCCGGGAGGACTCGCGGTTCTTCCACAAGGCGCACCTGGTCAGGACCCAGCGCTTCTACGAGCGGTACGGCGTGAAGACCATCATCCTGGCCCGGTTCGTGCCCATCGTGAGGACCTTCGCGCCGACCGTCGCCGGCGTCGGCAAGATGCGCTACCCCACGTTCCTGACCTTCAACATCGTGGGGGGCGTCGGCTGGGTCGTCAGCATGACCCTCGCCGGGTACGGCCTGGGGCGCGTGGTGCCGGACATCGAGCGGTACCTCCACTGGGTGATTGCGGTGGTCATCGTCGTCTCCTTCCTGCCGCTGGTCCGTGAATGGCGGCGCTCCCGCCGCAGCCCCGCCCGGCAGCCGTCCCCCGCGGAGCCGACGCGACCGCTGCTCCGCACATGAGCGGCCATCAACCCCCATCCCCCCACCCGCCCGTG
>JACPXS010000118.1 GCA_016196415.1 Candidatus Omnitrophota bacterium | reverse complement strand
GGGCGACGTCTATCGCGCCCACGATAACAAGCTCCAGCGCGACAGAGGAACCTGAGACGGTTAACCCGGAACAGGCCAAAACACAGTAGGAGGATAACAAGATGAAGCTCGATTTTGCGTTTCTTGCAGATGCAGCGAATGTATCGCAGGGTAAGTTTTATGTATTGGGCGGAGGTTTTGACCGAATTTTGGCACCGAGTGTACCGGCCACACATAGCTACATGACACTACTAATGCGCTTTGCTCTTGAACCATCAGAATTAGAAAAGCCTCACAACTTGGAAGTAAGACTGCTAGATGCTGATGGCCGAAAGGTGCACGTAGTGCAAAATGAGTTTATAGCTAGGAGACAATCAGAAAGCGAATCGTGGCGGCCCCACGGTCACATTTTTACATTGAACTTGGTAACCGCTAAGTTTGAAGCTTTTGGAGATTATTCACTTGAAATCTTCGTTGATGGGTCTCATCTGGGCAATGTACCTTTATCAGTTTCTCCTGCCAATCAACAACCGGTAGGGAGGTAATAGTCACTCGGTTAGATTAGATGATAGAGGTGCGCGATGGGATGGGACGCAACACCTGAGCTATTGAAGAGGCGTGATGTCTGTTGAAGTTTCGTCACCTCAGAGAGCGGTGGACGGTAAGTCTCTCTCGCCATCAAGCGTGCGGTCAGTGAGTGGAAAACTCGATGGCGCTCGATACATGCTGTATCTGGCCGACTGCTTGGTTTGGATGAGTTCCCAGCCTGAGGCGTCCATCCACACCATCGTGACAGACCCTCCGTATGGCCTGAAAGAGTACACGGATCAAGAGAAAGCAAAACTGCGCCGGGGTCGGGGGGGCGTGTGGCGTATTCCACCCGCTTTTGATGGGTGTGAGCGGACACCCGTTCCTCGGTTCACCATTCTCACGGGAGAGGATCGGGGACAGCTCCAGTTGTTCTTCTCGCAGTTTGCGAGGCAAGCGTTTCGGATGCTTGTGCCCGGAGGCCACCTGTTTATTGCCACCAATCCGCTGCTGTCTCATCTAGTGTACGTTCCCATGCTGGACGCAGGTTTTGAAAAGCGGGGAGAGATTATCCGACTTGTCCAAACGCTCCGAGGCGGAGATCGGCCAAAGAACGCCCATGAGGAGTTTCCAGACGTGAGCGTCATGCCCCGTTCCTGCTGGGAGCCGTGGGGTCTCTTTCGGAAGCCGTGCGAGGGCCGCGTTCAGGACAACTTGCGAAAGTGGAAAACCGGGGGACTTCGAAGGGTCTCCGGATGGTTGCCGTTCTGTGACGTCATTCAATCATCTCCAACGCGGGCGGAGGAACGAGCCATTGCCCCGCACCCGTCGCTGAAACCCCAAGCATTCATGCGTCAAATTGTGCGCGCCGCCTTGCCGTTAGGCGAAGGGATTATCCTGGACCCCTTTATGGGCGGCGGATCGACTATCGCAGCTGCTCTTGCCGTAGGGTATCAGAGCATCGGCATAGAAGTTGACCCGGTGTTCTTTCGTGTGGCACAACAGGCGATCCCTCAATTGAGCCGCCAGACAGTCAACGGGAAATGGGCAAGCCGGTCTAACGGAGAAGAAACGCAAACGCTGTTCCAATGATCCGACGCTGCGCTTGAAGAAAACGGCTGGTATGCCGCGAGACGCGCAAGGTTTTGACCGCGGCGTCCGGCTTCCTCCAGGCTTGACGATCGGACACGTTCGGAGAGCGATTGACTACGTTGAGCAGCAAGCGGCGGAATTCGCTGACCTGTACTATGAACAGGCCAACATTTTCAGTGGCTTGGTGGGGATTCTAGGTGTCCGTGCCTTGCATGCGCTCAGTCCATACAAGAAGCACAAGCACCCGGATGTGGCCCAGCAGCGTTTCCCTGACTTGTCGCTCGGAGGGAAGCTGGATCCACTCCCTCAGCACGCGCTCGAGTCAAAGGGCAGCACACGAGCGTGGGCGCTTCAGTCTCACTACAATCACGCTGGGTGGTACATCGTCTGGCGTTACGCGGTTGATCCCACCAAGCAGATGAAGCCCGGACGAGTCGTTCTCGTGTGGCGAGTGGATGTGCCGTTTGTCCGCAAGGGGGATTGGAAATACGAAGGGAGCGCAGCGGGGGAAGGCCGGGGCGGTCGGACTCACACGTTTGGTGTCAGGAATCCAGCAAAGCTCTTGGCTGGCACGGTCGTCTATCAGGCTCCCGGAGTTGCGGTGCATGGCGGAAAGCCCATCGCCGCTAACGGCAATGGCCACTAACCTGGAGGTGCCGCATGGGATGGCTCGCGACGCCTGAGGTGTCGAAGAAGTGCCACGCGTTCATCAGGGACCACTGGGGCAAGGACGGGGTCGAGCAGGTCATGGAGCGGCCGGTGAGCTGGGTGCGCCACAAGGCCAACCCGCACCTGAAGCAGCTCCGCCGGCGCAAACAGCAGAAGAAGCTGCCGCTGATCTCGGTCACCGGCACGGTCAACCGCATTCACCTGGCGCTCTCGACCGAGAAGAAAGGAGCCCGGCATGTTTGAGGCGCAGACGAAGCTCTCGGAGCTCCCTGAGCACATCCCCGGCCCGCCGTTCGCGATCGCCGGGGCGGGCAAATCCACCGGGCGCATCCTGGTGGACTGGGAGATCCGAGAGTACGTGAAAAAGTTTCGCATGTTGGAGCCCTTCGAAGAACATTTACAAAGGAACGGGGTCATTTCCTACGGCCTCTCCTCGATGGGCTACGACATCCGGGTGACCGACGAGTACAAAGTCTTCACCAACCTCAAGCAGGCGGTCGTCGACCCCAAGGGGTTCAGCTCAGACTCATTCGTGGACTTCCAGGGGTCGGTGTGCATCGTGCCGCCCAACTCCTTCGCGCTGGCGCGCTCGGTGGAGTACTTCCGGATGCCGCGCTCGGTGCTGGGCGTCTGCCTCGGCAAGTCGAGCTACGCGCGCTGCGGCATCGTCGTGAACATCACGCCGCTTGAGCCGGGCTGGGAAGGGCACCTGACCATCGAGATCTCCAACACGACGCCGCTGCCCGCGCGCATCTACTCGTTCGAGGGGATCGCGCAGGTCCTCTTCTTCGAGGCCGGCTCGCTGCCGGAGGTGTCGTACGCCGACCGCAAGGGGAAGTACCAGGGCCAGCAGGGGATTACGCTGCCCAAGGTGTGATGTTTGAGATTCCCGCTGCGGAGTTCTCCCTCCAGGCGAGCCTCTCCTCCGGCCAGACCTTCCGGTGGCGCGCCCACGAGGGGTGGTGCTACGGGTTCATCGGGCCGTCCGTCGCGAAGGTGCGGCAGGAGGGCGACCGGCTCCTCTGCGAGACCTCTGATCCCGCCCTGAGCCCGGAGCGGCTGCGCCGCTACTTTGCCCTCGACCTCGACCTTCCCGAAGTCCTCTCCTCCATCAACGTGGACATGCAGGTCCACCAGGCGATCGGCCGCCACCGGGGGCTGCGCGTGCTGCGGCAGGACGGCTGGGAGACGCTCGCCTCGTTCATCTGTGCGGCGTTCAACAACATCAAGCGCATCGAGGGGATGATTGAGCGGCTCTGCCAGGCCTACGGCGAGCCGGTCGCGCTGAACGGCTTCCGCGGGTTCAGCTTCCCGCGGCCGGAGGCGGTCGCTGGCGCGTCCGAGCGGCGGCTGCGCAGCCTGGGCCTTGGCTACCGCGCGCCGTATCTCAAGGCGACGGCGCGGCTCGTTGCGGATGGCGGGCTGCCGGCGGAGCACCTGCGGCGGGTGGACTACGACGCGGCGAAACGGGCGCTCTTAGGCTGCGACGGGGTGGGCGACAAGGTGGCGGATTGCGTGGCGCTCTTCGGGTTTGAGAAATACGAGGCGTTTCCGATCGACGTCTGGATGGAGCGGGTCATGCGCTACTACTTCCGGCACCGGCGCATGACGCGCGCGCGGCTGCACGCGTACGCGCGTCGTCACTTCGGCCCGTACGCGGGCTACGCGCAGCAGTACCTCTACCACGACATCAGGACAGCGCGTGGACCACTTTCTTGAGGACCGCGCCGTCGGCGCCGATCTCATAGACGATCGGCGGGCCGGTGGCGATGTTGAGCTCCAGGACCTGCTCCTTCGTCAGCCGGTCCAAGTGCATGACGATCGCGCGGAGGCTGTTGCCGTGCGCGACCACGAGGATCTGTTGCCCGGCCTGCACCAACGGCAGGATCTTCGCGTGGAAGTAGGGCAGGGTGCGCGCGGCGGTGTCTTTGAGACTCTCGCTGACGCCGTCCGGGTTCCACTGGGTCTTGTCCTTCGGCGGCGCCACATCAAAGCTGCGCCGCCAGATGTGGACCTGCCGCTCCCCGAATTGCCTCGCCATCTCCGCCTTGTCCAGTCCCTGGAGGGCGCCGTAGTGCCGCTCGTTCAGGGCCTGATCCCGCTCAATCGGGATCTCCCGCTGCCCGAGGACATCCAGCACGATGTCCAGCGTCTCCTGCGCTCGACGGAGGGCCGAGGTGAACGCGCGGTCAAAGCGCAGGTGGCGGACGAGCGCCGCCCCGCGGCGGGCTTCGTCGCGCCCCGCATCGGTGAGCGGGATGTCCACCCAGCCGGTGAACCGGTTCTCCAGGTTCCACTGCGATTGTCCGTGGCGGATCAAGACGAGCGTGCCCATGTGGAATTGATGGTAGCACAGCCGCGTGAAATTTTCATGACATGTTCTTGACACCATGGATGCGGTGTGGTACGAAATATAGTGACAATGCACACACCTGTGATGTGGTTTCGGTCTTCAAACGCCTGCGCGGTCTGCGGCGGACCGCGGCAGGGACGTTGAGGACTGACGCGTCACCCGTGACACAACTTAGCCGGCGTCTTGAGGGACTCGGAGCGTGCGGGTCCCTTGTTCTTTTTTCCGGCGGGGGGCGCTGATGGCGTTCCGCGTCGGGCTGACCTATAACGTCAAGAGCGAGTACGTCCTCAAGCCGGAGGACCCGCCGGACCTCATCGCCGAGTTCGACCACGACGAAACGGTCGTCCTCATCGAGAAGGCCCTGAGGGAGGGGGGACATGAGGTCGTCCGGATCGGCAACGCCCGCCAGCTCCTCGGGCGGAGGGGCCGGCTCGACGTCGACATCGTCTTCAACATCGCGGAAGGCTACGAGGGCCGCAACCGCGAGTCGCAGGCGCCGATCCTCCTCGAGATGCTGCGCATTCCCTTCGTGGGCGCCGACGGGCTCACCCTGGGCCTGACCCTCGACAAGGTGCTGACGAAGAAGGTCCTCATCGCCGAGGGCATCCCCACCCCGCGCTACGCCGAGGTCGCCGACCCCGACAAGCTCTGGCAGGTCGACCTCAGCTATCCCCTCATCGTCAAGCTGCGCTGCGAGGGCTCAAGCAAGGGCTTAAGCGACAAGTCGCTCGTCGACAGCCCACAGGAGCTGCGCCGCCAGGCGCACTGGCTCCTGGAGACCTACAAGGGCGCGTCGGTCTTCGTCGAAGAGTTCATCGAGGGGCAGGAGTTCACGGTCGCCCTCATCGGCAACGACGCGCCGGAGGTGTATCCGGTCTGCCAGATTGTGTTGGACGGCGTCACGGACCTCGGCCGGAAGTTCTTCACGTTCGCCTACCTGCGCGCCGGCTCCGACTACCTCTGCCCGGCGCCCATCCCCGAGGGGCTCGCCCGGCAGATGCAGGAGCTGGCGCTGCGCACCTATCGCGCGGTGGACTGCCGCGACTTCGGCCGGGTGGACTTCCGGGTGGACCGCAAGGGCAAGCCGTACGCACTCGAGATCAACCCGCTGCCCTCGCTGTCCACGGAAGACGTCTTCAACTATATCGCGAAGACCAAAGGCATGACGCATTCCCAGATCGTCCAGCACATCCTGGAGACGGCGCTGGTGCGGACGGGCCTCAAGGCCCCTGACGCGGCAGGCTCCCTATCGACCCCTACACGATCGCGCTGACCTATAACCTCAAGCGACAGACCGCCGACCCGCTCGGCGCGGTCCCGGCGGGGCGGGACATCGCCCCCTGCGACCGCGACTCGGAGTTCGACACCCCCAAGACGATTGAGACGATCGTGGCGGCGCTGCGCGCCGCCGGCCACACCGTCCACCTCGTCGAGGCCACCAACGAGCTGCCCCACTGGTTCCTCACCCACCGCGTGGACCTGGCGTTCAACATCGCGGAGGGGCTCCACGGCGAGCACCGCGAGTCGCAGGTGCCCGCCATCCTCGACTCGCTCGGCGTGCCGTT
>JACPXS010000115.1 GCA_016196415.1 Candidatus Omnitrophota bacterium | reverse complement strand
TTCCAGACCGAGTTTGAGCGTTTCATGCAGCAGGCATGGCCACGACAGGAACGCGAAGGCCCTGATGCGCCGGACCAAGGCCCACGTATGTCCCTCGTCATCCCGCCAATGCTGCTAGAGCTGGCTCATGCCCTCGGCCACTTCCTCACCCAGCCGCTCGTGCTCGCGGGACTCGGATTCGGTGCCGCGCTGGCGGCGGCGATGTGGCGGTGGGGGCGGGGAGGGGCAAGAAGCGCGTCGGTACCACAACGCGACCCTGTTCCTGCTTTACGCCGGACGCTGCAAGCCAGAAACGCGAAGCGTTTTGAACGGCTGCTTCGCCAGGCCGCGCGGTCTGAGTTACATTACCTGTTGTTTCTTGGCGGCCTCCATCAGGTCCTCGCCGAACGTCCTTCCACGTCGGACTGGTCGGGCTGGGTTGAGCAACAGTTGCGCAACGGCATAGCCCACACAGCCAACGATGGCCCGTTTCGGCTTCTGCTCTCTAATCTCTTTTCCCTGCTGACATGGAATGGCCAAGTGACAAGGGACGAGGATGTCAGGAATGTGTTGGCCGGGATCGTGCGGCTCCCTGCGTACTTCTTTGAGCCGGCGTCCGGGACCAGGATTGATCCCTTTAGGGTCCCGGCGGGGGATGTGAATGTCAGCGATCAGGGGATTCGCATCGACGCCGGATGGTTCCCCTTGCCTCGCGTTCGGCTTCCAGCAGGACCCCTCGATGTCAAGCTGATTGCCTGGCGCGGGACGAAGTCAGGAGTTTCGATTCCTGCCTTCCTTCACTATCTGTTTGGCTTTTCGTATCTGCATATCAAACCGTGGGGTCTGGCGAGCGGGACTCCACAACATGACGTCAATTTATTCATCGGTGTCTGGGACGGCTTGCGTCAGGCACTCGTCGAACGGCACGGCATAGAGCAAGGCTTGAAGGAAGCCGATCAATGGCTCGCCGCCTATTGGAACTGGCAGACGCAGCGCGGATCGCATCTTCACGAAGGTCTCGTCATCTCCCCTAAACTCTTCCAAGAGTTCCTGGTTCTTGCCCTGGAGGAGCGAGCTCAGCAGGTCAGCGGGTGGGCGAGGGTGAACAACGCCCTGAGGCGGCTCGCAGGTCGTCTGCGGGACTTGATGCGCTCGCGCTCGATGTGGTTCGTCGTCGTCCTGGCGCTGCCGGCCGTGCTCGTGGCCGGCGGGGCGCTGGCGGGGCTGGGAGGCGGGGGAGATGTCGTGCGCGTGTTGGGGAAGGGCGTTGGGTTACTGCTGAACAAAAGCGGACTTGGGCAGGCCGGATTGCCGGATCATCAGCTTGAGCAGCCAACCGCCGTACTCTCGATACTTGACGTCGAGGGTCACTTGATAGCCGGGTTTTTCCCAATACTGGTGGGAGCCACGCTGGTGGGTTGGCCGAAAGCCATGAGATTGCAGCGCGCGGATGAAGTCGCGCTGGCTAACGACGAACGCCATGCGCGAGGCGAGGAGTCACAACGAGGGGCTCTGCAAAGATCAGGAAGCGGTGTTTCACCTGGTGGAAGAGTCGGGCAAGCGCTACAAGACACCGGACGCGAGCATAGTCCACGTACACATACCACGGAGCCGGACGAGGGAACAAGGCCGCCATACGTTCTGGAGTTAGGGACTCAAGGTACCCAAGGATATCCTCTTCAAGTGAGGCCCGTGCCGCCTCCAAGGTCTCCCCTCGGTCACACAGCCGAAGATCGACGCAGAAGGCCAGATAGTCCTCCCCTTCCGGACGAGCATAGCAGCGTAACACCGTCGGGAATTTTCGCATCACTCACCTCCGTCGAAAGTCTAACACCAGGGGTGGAGGATGTCAAGACACCGGCTGACCCCGCCATCGGGCCACCCCCCTTCTTGCTTTCGCAAGAAAGCAGGGGGGTGGGCCCGTCGGGTTCGCTGCAGCGATCGGCTGGGCGGGATGTCGCCCCACATCGTGGGGCGTACGATGGTGTCACCCCGCCAAAAGGCGGGGTGGGGCTCCACAAGCCACGTCAGCGTCAGCCAAGTGATCGGGAGTCTGCGTATCTCGCGAAGGCCGCTCTCTTCCTCCTCGCCCTCGCGCTGCCGGCCGTGCTCGTGGCCGGCGGAGCGCTGGCGGCGTGGGTGGGAGTGGCGCCGTTCCTGGTGGCGGCGACGATTGCCGCCAATGACCCTGGAGACGATACGTCCACGCGGGCGCAACGCTTGTCCACCCAGCTTGCGAGCGCCTTTGGCATCGATCCTGATGCGCAATCCGTGGCGCAATGGGTCTTTGAATCCCGCGGACCGTCCGAGCGCGGCGGCGATCGAGGCCGTGGTCCCGCAGCGGGTGGCGCCACGGCCGAGCTTCATGCCATGGCCTTCATCGCTGCGCTCGTCGGGCGTGGCGGGCGGGAGACGATCATGCTCCTGATCGGCAGCGCCCCGCTGGGCCTGGGGCTGCTTGGCGATTGGCTCATCCTCCTGTTCGCCCTGCCGGTGGTCGCGCTGATGGTGGATGAGACTCGGCAAGGCCAGGGAGCGCCTTTACGTGGTCCGCAGGTCAGTCGGCAGGAGCGAGTGGAGCAGCTCCGTCAATTGCTGGAGCAGCTGGCCATGCACGGTGTGACCGATGACCAGTTGGAGCGGATCCGAAAGGGCTACGAGCAGCGGTGGGGTGGATTCTCACCGGCTCGGTGGGGATCTATCCGAAAGCGCATCATGCCGCAGGGACCGAATCAGCTCGAGCTGGGCTTCCTGGTCGGTTTGTCGAAGGCGATGATTCAGGAATACCTGAAGGAGTCACCGGCGTTGGCGGCCTTGTACCAGAAGAAGCCCTCTCGCCGGACGGTGGGTGTGGACTTGGAGCTCTTGTCGCGTTTGCTCGCGCTCGATCGGTTCGATTCAGAGGTGTGGGAAGAGGTTGAGCGCGAGTTGGTGGCGCAAGGGCGAGTCGATGACATTCCTCTTGTGCGCGCCGTCTTCAAGCGACTAGGGCCTACTCATTTACGCCTCGATCTGGAAGAAATCGGTCTGGTCTGGAATGTGACTGGCGAGCGGATCGGCCAACTCAAGAAGCAAGTCGTCGAGGTTGCCGAGTTTTGGATCGAGCACTCCTGGTGGGATGAGGCCCGGATGGCGCAGCGTTACGGCGAAGCCGTTGCACGGCATCGAGAGCTTCTCATTCTCCTCGTTAACCAGGTTGCTCGCGAGCGAGCCATTCCCCTGACCGCTAAAGGTCTTCCCTCTGCCCGAGTCGTCGTGCTGCCTCGGGAGGTGGCAACGGCCTTCTGGTTCCAGACGGTCTCCTATGGGTCCTATCGCTGGGATGATTTGGGCTTCCTGCGTTTTCTCCAGCAGAGGGTGATGAGCAACGAGGATCGGTATCGACGTCGTCGTGAGGTTCGCGCCGCTCCGGAGCAAGTGGTCATCGAGCTGTTGAAGAAGGCCGTCGAGCGCTTCGAGTTGACACGCGAGGGGGTGCGCAAATCCACGGCGCCAGGTCGGCGAGCGCAGCTTGGCCAGATCACCGCATGGTTGAAGTGGGCGCGCCCGCGGCTCGATGTTCTCCAGAGCCATCCTGATGACCTGCGAGAGATTCTTCAGCACGCCCAGCGGGCCTTCACGCCTGAGGGACTGCTCCGCCACGACGCAGACCTGCTCATCAACGGCCAGTCGATCCGGCACGGGCCGCTCCGGGATTCGTTGCCTGACCTGGAGAAATTTGCTGATCGCATCGCCCTCATCCTGCCGCCGTCTGACCAGGCGCCCGCTCCCGCCTCGCCGGCCAAACCGCCTGCCGCCGTCTGGGGTGTGCTCGGCGGGTTCGAATGGCTCCACGGCCTGGGTGGGTGGGCGCTCTCATTCACGCCGTTCGTCGGCCATTCGTGGCAGATGCTAATGGCCGCTTCGCCGCTGTGGCTTGCGGGGCTCCTGGGCGGGATGGGGTTGGTCTTGTCGATTCAGAGCGACGTGGAGATCGAGCGGCGACGTCTCCGCCTGATCGGTCGCGGAGTGTTCCCGACTGATCAGGTGTTGAAGAGGACATCGCGCGTCTCCCTCGACGCATTGGAAGGGTCAGCCTGGCAGCGATGGCTGGCACAGGAGAAGATGCGGCAGATGGCCTCCGTGCGCGCCTTCGCCATCGAACTTGATCAGCGGTTGCGACCTCTCCTGCTCAACCTTCGGCAGCACATGCAGGCGTTGAGCGCATCGGGCGACCCTGCGAGCGCCCTGATGGCGCTCAGACAGATCGACACCGTGATTCAGCGTGCGCGCCGCGGGAGCGAACGGCGCGTCTCGCAAGCCCGCTCGACCCGAGCACTCCTGCGTCTTGTCGTTCCGGATCTGGCGTCCGACCTGCTGGTGCTGGCGTCGCAGTTTCCTCCGAGGGATGTCGAGGGTTTTGTCGCGCTCCTTGAGCGTCTCGCGGATGCCGTCGAACGCCCTCTCAACGCGTTCCGCTCTATGGAGGACTGGCGGATCCTTGAGGTGATGGGTGATCGTGCTCATCGCTACCGCATCGAACCGATTCGTCGGATGGTCGCCCCCCTCTCGCAGCTTTCACCGGAGACGATTCGGCACATCCTCATCGTGGTGGAGGCCCCGATTTCCAGGCGCGGTGGACAGACCGTCAGCCTGTTCCCGCTGGTTGTCGGGTTGCGCCGGCGATTTCCTGAGGCGGTGATTCATGTGTCCTCGACCATCCCGGAGCTGTTCAACACGGAATCGCTGCAGGGGATCATTCGGCCGGTGCCGGAAGTCCTGGCCAGGCCGTTATCGTGGGGGCAGCCTCCCGCGGCTCACACCGCGGCCGCGCAGTTCCTGAGCGCCAATCCGGTGGATCTGCTCATCGCCATCGGTTTTCGAGAGGGGTTTTTCACCCCCGCGTGGGTGGCGCTCCCCTCCGATGCGCGGCCTCATCTGGTGGAGTTCCAGGGTGTGGCGCAGACCGGGTTTGGCATGGAGCATGGCGCGGTCGCTCCCGTGCGGTATCGAGACCGGCAGGACCACCAGTATGAGGTGGCCGCTCCTGACGGGAGCCCAGGCGAGGCGAGCTTGAGCGACGGGATGTCCTCGCCTCTCTTCTGGGAGATCGCCATCCGGTTTGCCCGCCTGCTCGGGCTCGATGTGGAAGGCGCCACGCTGCCCGTCTTGCGCGTGACCGAGACAGAGCGAGAGCTGACCCGCCAGGCCTTGCGCACGTGGTATGCCGCCGGCCTGCCATCGAGCCCATTCGATCCGAATCGGCGGTTGCTCGTGCTGAATCTCGTGGCCGGGACGTTCAACAACCTCCTGACGGCGGAGGAATGGAGACGGCTCATCACCCGCCTTGTCCGCGCGCTACCCCAGACGTACGTGGTCGTTCCTCATGGGGGTCCTTCCGACCCGTGGTACGCCACGATCATGCGGATCGTCGAATCGGTGAAGCGGCAAGAAGGTATCGACCCAACGACCCTCATCGTCCCGATGGTGAACGTCTATCCGTTCCTCCACGGGCTCTTGGGTCTGGCCGATGTGCTGACCGTGGACACCTACCTCGCCCACCACGCGAGTCTCTATGGGCTTCGGCACCTCGGCATTATCACTCCCCATCGGGACTGGCTCCCGCCTCGTGAGAGCGTCGTACCGCTCCTGGTGCCTCCCACTGGGACTCCTCGGCGTTGGCTCGCTCTGGAGCGCGGCCTCGATGAATTCCTGGCACGAGTCACGGCGCCCACATCCGACGAAGTGGGAAGGGACGTCCGAGCGCATGCCACGTCCTTCTTGGCCGTTGATGCCGGTTGGCTGAGCGGTTTCCTTCCACTGCTCCTCACGGATCCGATGGGATGGCTCTCGAGTCTCCTGCTCGTGCTGACGGGGACGTGGCTTGGCGCGGGTCCTCTCCTGGCCGCCTTCGCGCCGCTTGTGATCGGGATGGTGGAGTCCGCGCACGCTCCGGAGGAATCCGTGAAGGCGGAGCGGCTTTTCCTCAAGGATGTCCTGGGCGAGGTGGAACGGCGTCCCAATGGGCCGCTCGCCCTCGTGCTGGCGCACACCATGGATGAAGTCGTAGCGGACTCCTCAGTCACACCGGATGCGCAACGAGCCGCCAATGAGCGCCGGTGGGAGGCCTTGATCCAGGCGGTGCTCACCCATCTGGGGCTCGACGCGGTCTACGTGATACACCTGCTGGCTGATATCGGTGCCGTAGATTTGACTGGACGAACGAGAGCACTCTCCATCGAACACAGCTCAGGTCCGAGTCACTGGTTGAATCACATCGAGCCTGGCGAGGCGCTGGTCGTGCGACGCAGGGAGCCAAGAGCCTTCGGTGACCAGCGTCAGCAGCTCATCTCTGGGATCTTGATGAAGCAGGTGCTCCAGCGGCACGCCCGGCAGCGCTACGAGGAGGACACGCGTAGTGACGAGCAGCGCCGCGCGTTTCTCGCGCACTTGGATGTGTACCACGCCTCGTCTTTCATAATATTGTTTGGCTATGTGGTGAGTGAGAGTCGAGACATCACCGCGAACCAGTTGGCTGAGCGTCTCCGCTTACGTGGGCTGAATCCTGAAGGATTCAATCTGCCAGGTATCATTCAGGACATCCGGCAGCTCGAGGTGATCAGGCAATGGCTGCGACGGCTGGAGCCGCGATTGCGATTGGAGGAGCAGGCGCGGAGGTCGATTGATCCATTGCGGGAGGAGATCGCTGAGGTATCCAGCGGCCGCTCGCCGCTGGCCGGGATCACCACCGAGGAGCTGGTGGCGCACTGGAAGCATGACCATCCGTCATGGAGCGGCGATGCAGACACCCTACGTTCACTCCTTGCCACCGCTGCCGGTGTTTCTCGCAACGTGCGGTCCGTCTCACTCGAAGAGCACAGTCGGGAAGTCCAGCGCGTGGCGCGTCAGTATGCCCGCGAGCATCCCAGTGTCGCCTTCATCATCTGGGAGGTCTTTGATGACGCTTCTCCTCCTCATCCGCTGCTGCTCGTCGTGCAGAAGCAGCCCCCGCAAGCTTCGTCAGGCGAATCGCTCTTCCTCCTGGCGCCGCTCATGTGGAGCAGCGCGCTGTCGGGATTTTTGGAGCTGGGGATGGCGCTCCTCTCGTTGGTGGGGGCGCTGGTCCTCCACACCACGACCCACACCGGCGGTAAGAGCGGGGCCACGCTCGGCGAGTGGGTGCGCGGGAAAAAAGTGCCAGGCACGTTTCGCGCGGGAGGAAGTACCAGACGCGTTTCCATAGAAATTTCGCCTCGCGAAATTTCTAAGTCCGGGCAATCAGCAGGGGCAGGGTGGGGCAATGGCCGGATGTTCTTCGATCTGAAGGCTGAGCGAGACGTTTATGAGGAGGCAGGGAAGCGCGTCTCAGCAGCGCTGAGGCGCTGGTCGATCGCGTCCACTTTCTTCTCAAGGCGTTCAATAGCTTTGGTGTTGGCTTCGATGGCTTTCGTATGGCTTTCCAGTGTCTTCGTATGGCCTTCGACCGTCTTGTTCAGTGTCTCGATCGCGCGGGTATTGGCCGCCACATCTTTTGCCAGCGTCTGGACGATGGGCTCAAGCCTTCCCAGCCTCTTGTCGATATCCTCGATCGCCAGCTTCATCGAGCCGGATTCTGAGCGCAGGGCGCCGACATCTTCAGCGACGACGCGCAACGTGTTGTCGAGGGATTTCAGGAGGACGTTCGTCCGGCGAGCTTCTTCTTGGTTCGTTGGCCGTGTCAGGGATTTCTTGGGACGTCGCATGTCGCCCATCGTATCGGGCCATGACGCGAGTGTCAAGCGCTTCTTGTACGTTTCTATGGCTCAAGCCAGTCAGACACCTGCAGAGGGGACAGGAGCAGGGGCATACCCGGCCGAGACCCTGTCCTCTCTGCAGCCGGAAAGGACGCCTTCCACCTTCCTTCCACCTTCCACCTTATTCGTCCTCCTCCTGGCGCTGCCGCTGGTGGGAGGGGGGATCGGGGGCCTGAGCTTCATCAGCGGGCTTGCCAGCCTGCCGTTGGTCCTGGGCCAGATCGACTCCTCGGACGCAGGGAGCGCTGGGAACGAACCGGAGCAGGGAGAGGACCCAGAGCGTTTAGCTTCCATGATGGAGCTGAGGGATTGGATACGGCTGAGCCCTGTGGCGGTCAAAGGATTTGAAGAGATCACCGGCGCCTCTCTTGCCGGCGAGGGGCCTCTAGAGGAAAAGGCCTTTCAGAGGTTACATGTCTTATTTGGGCAAGAAGGGTTGGTTCATTTGGGAGAAGAAAAACGAGTTGCGCTGTGGATCTTAGAGGCGGGGCTTCTTGTGCTCGCGAATCTGAGGTTGAATCCCGAGGCTCGCGAGCAGTTGAAGGTGCTGAGCGGGGGGGTGGATTTCCCTGAGCAGGGACCTCTCAATGAAAAGCAACTGCCTTTACTCATCCACCTGATTCTCGATTCACGAGGTTATCCTCGGCTAGGTATGGGAGGGTATTTGAATGATATCGAAGGCGCTGTTCATATCGTGCATAGTCTGGGCAGATTGAGTGACAAGGCTCTAGAGTACCTGCAGCAGTTTGGGACACTCGAAGAGCGGCTCGATGAATTTGAAAACCGATTTATGTACACCGATGGAAGACTCAAAGAAGATACGGAGTTTGATCATCCACCTCACAGAGAATCCGGAATCAGAAAAGGCCCCTTGGAGGAACCCCAATGGGTGATGGTGGCATTTACCCAGGATAGCATGACGAATGATATAAAAATTTGGGTTCCCATCACTGAGCTTTCGCAAGCGGTCGACGCGCTCAACAAGGTGCTACCTAAACAGGAACACCTGACGTGGGAACACAGCACAGTCTGGGTCAATGGCGTTATCAGAACGGATCCGCACACACCGATTCAAGAAGGGGCGTTTATTGCCATTCAAGGAAGGTTTAAAGCCCAGGAAACCTTTGGGGTGATCCTCGCGGGCCTTTTGGCGGCCGCGCCGCTGGCATGGGCCGCCGCCCATCCTGGTGGAGCGCTGGTGATCGTCCTGACGATGCTGACAGCACTGGGTGGGATCTTCTACGCGGGGAGCTTGGCTTCGGCGGCTTCCAGGCGTTTCTCGATGCGTGCCAGAGCCTGGGTGTGGTGGTCGAGCGTGGTTTTGATGGCGTCGATGTCGCTTGTGTTCTTCTGGACAGCCGGTTTCACGACCTTCATGTCTTCGGTCAGCGACTCGACAGTCTTTGCAAGTCGCTGGACAGCCGGTTTGAGCATCCCCATGTCTTCGGTCAGCGAGTCGATGGCGCTCTCCAACTTCACGAATCTTGGGTGGATATCTGCCACGCTCTCAGCGATGGTCGAGATCTTCTGGCCTTGGGCTTCCAGCAGCGCCTTGACCTCGTTCCACTTGATCGGTTCAGGGATTTGGGACATGGTCGTCTATGCGGCGAACTTCGTCTCGACAAGAGCTGGTAGCTTCTTCTCCAGTGATACCAGGTCGCTTCTGATCAGCCTCAACTCGGCCTTCACGGTCTCCACGTCATGGTTACTCGGTATGTTGAATCTGAGCATGACATCTGGGCGCGTGGCGGGACGAGCCTCCGACGCATTGCGTGGGTTCTTGGCGGGCTTGCGAGGTCGGGGCATGTATTCCTCCTCATGGTTGGCTGGCTTGCGGGAGGGTTTTACAGTATACACTCAGCAGAACGCTGTCAAGAGGGATTCCCGGCGCAGGTTCGTGCGGCGCATGTCGCCCATCGTATCGGGCCATGGCGCGAGTGTCAAGCGCTTCTTGCCATGGGCTGGTGTGAGCGTGGCCGCGCTCCTCTTCATCGGGTGGCTGCTGGGGGGCGTCGGCGTCGAGGGTCTGTGGGGGCTGCCGGTGGGGTTGATGGTGGAGCGAGCCGGCGGTGGGAGGATTGATCGGGACAGCAGCGCGCCGGCTGCGCCTACGCAACAGGAAATCGAGGACGAGCTTCGCGCCCTGAGCGCTCTCTGGCATGCCGTGAGAGAAGGCCGAGCCAGGACAGATCGAACGTCGCGGAGCCAGAGCGCCGTGGCGCGTTCCATGGGGGTGCCACCTAGCACCGTGTCTCGCCTTGAGGGCTACAAGCAGGGAGATGGCCCTGGAATCTTTATGCTCGCCGCGTTTGCGAGAACGGTCAACGTGCCGCTTCCTCTCCTACTTGACCGCGCCAATCTGGAGCCGGAACGCTTGGAGGCCTTGCTGCGCGAGGCTGCTGCGACGACGGAGGAATTCACGGCCCAGCCGAACCTCGCCGACTTCCCCCAGAGACTCGATGAGATTCGGAGAAGGTTGGGGTTGGCCTGGCCGGAAGTCGCTGCCCGAAGCGGGGTGTCGTTGAGCACCCTTGACATGTTGCGAGCCGACCTGGGCAGTCCGACAGCCCCTAATTTTGCCAGCGCGCTGTTTATCCGATTGCGGAAAGGAGTTGGCGTAGACTTCGAGGAGCTGTTTGGTTCTCCCACGATGGCCCAGGGTGATCCGCGAGGTCGGATGATCAGATTATCCGAGGAAGAGCAACGGCTCCAAGCGGCGCTGGAAAAGGGTGGCGAGTCGTCATTGATGATTGGCGCGTTTCATCATCTCGATGACACGACACAACGCATCCTCCAGTATCGTCTGGGACTCGAACCGCCGGCACCGGGATCGTCGAAGTTCTCCAGAACTCCGCGCGGTCCGCTGTCTGACGCCGTGATCGCGCAGCAGTCCGATATGCGTCTGAATGAAT
>JACPXS010000004.1 GCA_016196415.1 Candidatus Omnitrophota bacterium | reverse complement strand
GGGAGCTTCAGCGCCGGGACGACCACGTCATCCTGTTCCCCCAGGACAATCACGATCCGCGATCATGGGTGCCGGAGGATCTCCAGCAGGCCTGGGACGGTGCCACGATTCCCCAGCTTGCGTGCCTCGCGAATGCTGTGAAGGCCTTGGTTGAACCGCTGCTAGCCATGGGGGGCGTGACGGTGTTAGCCGGACGGTTCGTGGCACAGCGCGGACTGGTCAGATCCATCCCAGAGCCCTCGTACTGGCGGGTTGGCTTCGATATCCTCGAACAAGGCATCTACTGGGAGCGGCCCTACCATGATTCCTTCCTCTACGATCACGACCAACTCGCCCCTCAACGGATCCTCCACGTTGTCCGAGGCCGACTCCGCGATGAGCACACCCGTCAGTATTTCACATCGCACGGCATCCCGTTCGTGGAATCCGGTGGTCTGCCGATCCCTCTGGCGTACTTCCTCCGGCGGATCCTCTGCGACGTCTGGGCAGGGGCCCTCCGGTGTCTTCTCAGCGAGCCTCAGCAACGCGACCGGGGACCGTTCGTGTGGGCCGCGCTCTCAGTTGCCCAGAACCTGATCCGTGCCGAGCTCATCGAGATGCATCACCAGACCGAGGTGTTTATCGGGCGGGACGAGTACAGCGTCGAACATATCATCCGGACGCTCCTCCATGACGAGCGCGGCGGGCGGACGATCGGCTTCATGCACGGCGATGATACGTTCCCTCATCTTGGGAACAGCTATCAGACGTTTCATGTCTTCTGCGTTCCGGGGGCGTTCCACCACGAGCTGCTGAAGTGGAATACGCGCTACAGCCAGCGCACGTGCCTCATCGGGGCTGGGATCTACGGGCTCGACCGGACCTATCGCCTGATGCAGCGCGGCGTCATCCCTGAGCCGTACGCCGAACTCAAGAAGCGTTCTCGTCTCGTCGGCGTGTTTGCGTCATCGTTCGAAGAGGATTTCTTCCTGACGCGCGAGATGACCTTGCGGTTTTACCGCACCGCCTTGAGCGTCCTCGCGCGGTACCCGGATGTCGTGGTGGTGGTGCGGCCGAAAGGCCATGAGTTCGCTGATCCGGCCTTTCGCCAGTGCATCGACGAGGCCGGTTCTCGCGCCATCCTTGAAGAGCACCTGCCGTTCTATGACCTCTTGCCGGCGCTCGATTTGGTGGTCTGCATTGCCACCTCCACGGTTGGGCTGGAAGCGTTGATGGCCGGTAAGCCGGTCCTGTACTTTGATGAGAGCCGTTTTCGCGAACACCCCTACGCGCCGTACGGGTTGGTTACCCGGTCTCCCGATGAGCTCCTCACACGGATTGACGCGCTCCTTGCCGGAACTGACACGATCGATCCTGAACGGCTGGCACAGATCCGGAGCCATCACGGGCTGCGATTCGATGGACAGGTCGTCGGGCGGCTGCGCGCAGCGATCTCCCAGCTGTTGCGTCGCGATGAAGCGCCTCAACCGTCCGTTGTCGCTCAAGAGGGGGCGCTCGCATGAGGGCGTATCGGGCGGCGATTGTCGGATGCGGGCTCGCCGGGGGGTTGCATGCGGCGGCCTATGCGGGGTGTCCTCGCACGGAGCTGGTCGCGTTGGCCGATCTCAATCCAACAGCCTTGGCGCAAGCGGCGGAACGATGGCGCGTCCACCAGCGCTACCCGAGCCTCGAGGCGCTGCTTGCGCATGAGACGGTCGATATCCTGAGCGTGTGCACGCCGAGCAACGCTCATGCGGAGGCGGTGCGAACCGCGGCCGCCGCAGGGGTGCGCGCCATCTGGTGCGAGAAGCCGATGACGGTGACGCTGCATGAGGCGGAGGAGCTCCTCGCGTTGGAGGACAAGCCGATCATCGCCGTCAATCACATTCGACGCTGGGACCGAGCCTACGAGCTGGCGCGGAGCGTCATCGATGACGGACGGCTCGGCAGGCTCATCGGGGTGAGCGCCTGGTACAGCCATGGCGTCTCCAACATCGGAAGCCACCTCTTCGACACCTTGGGCTTCCTCCTGGGAGGGGCCGAGTGGGTCTGGGCCGCCCCGGATGACTCGGGTGACGCGGATCCCACGCTCTCCGGGATGATCGGGTGGGAGGGAGGCGTGTGCTCGCAACTCCTCGGGTGCGGGAGAGCCCTACTCCTCTATGAGATCGATGTGGTGGGGACCGATGCCCGGCTGCGCGTGAGTGAGAACGGCTCTCGCGTCGACGTCCGGACTGCAGGACCGAGCCCGCGGTACGCAGGCTATCGAGAGCTGGGCGCGCCGGTGCGTTTGTGGGACGGGGAAGACAGCCGGCGCATGATCACGGCAGTCGAAGATCTCGTCCGCTGTCTTGACGAGGGAGGAACCCCTCGCTGCAGCGGCCGCGAAGGATTCAAAGCGGTTGAGCTGGTGGCCGCCTTCCTCAGGTCTTCAGCCACGGGTCAGCGCGTGGAGCTGCCGTTATCCGTTGAAGATCGGCACCTGGCGATTCCCATTCGATAGCGGCGCGACGATGATCCCCCCACCTGTCTCGGGCTGCCGCAGGCAGCCCGTATACCCGATCGGTCGCTCCAGCCGCCCTGTGGGCGGCAGACAGGTGGGGGGATGAGCGAACTGGCTATTCTCGGCGGGACTCCTGTGCGGCGCACGCCGTTTCCTCCCCATCCGATCGGCGAGCGGGAACGGCGGGCGGTCCTGGAGGTGTTGGACTCGGGCGTGTTGTCCGGATTTCCATTCGATTTCCTTGGCGGGCCGAAGGTCCAGGCGTTTGAGCGCAAGTTTACGGCGGCCTGCGGCAGCCGGTACGCTATTGCGGTCAACAGTGGGACCGCCGCACTCCACCTCGCCATCGCGGCGCTGGGGATCGGGCCGGGGGATGAGGTGATCGTGCCATGCTACACGTTTACGGCCACATCCACCGCGGTCCTTCACCAGCATGCGATTCCCGTGTTTGCGGATGTCGATCCGAGGACATTCTGTGTGACGCCGGCGACGCTCGAAGCCGCCTTCACCCCCCGCACGAAGGCGATCATCGTCGTGCACCTCCTAGGCAACATGTGCCGGATGGATGCGATCCTGGCATTGGCCAAGCGCCGCGGCATTGCCCTGATCGAAGATACGGCCCAGGCCATCGGCGCCCGCTTCCAAGGGCGATTGGCCGGCACCATGGGTGATGCGGGCACGTTCAGTTTTGTTCAGACCAAGAATATGGTGACGGGCGAGGGCGGGATGGTGGTGACCGATCAGGAGGAGGTGGCGCAGCGATGCCGCCTGGTCCGCAACCACGGCGAGTGCTACGTCGCCGGTGCTCCGCGTTCCTACGCGTCCACGATCTTGGGCTGGAACTATCGGATGACGGAGCTGGAAGCCGCCATCGGGATCGCGCAGCTGAGCCAGTTGGATGCCTGGACCGAGCAGCGGATCGCCAATGGAGAGTATCTGAATGCCCACCTGCGCGTTCCAGGGCTGACGACACCGCATCGGGAGCCGGACGTCCGGCATATCTATCACGTGTACTCGCTGCTCTATGATGAGGACATGGTGGGAGTGCCCCGAGAGCTCTTTCAGCGCGCGCTCCTCGAAGAAGGGATTCCGTTGACGCTGGGCTACCCTCATCCGCTGTATCGAAACCGCCTGTTCCAAGAGCGCGCCGTTCCCAATTACCGTGACCTGATGCTCCCGACGGCGGAGGCTCTCTGCCGTCGGACGCTCTGGACCAACGTGGTGCGCCCGCCGGCCACCCTCGACGATATGGCGGACGTCGTCCGGGCCATGGAGAAGGTCTATGAAGGGCGCCATGCCCTTCGCGAGCTCAGCGCTGTTGCGCAGGCGAAGGCCGCATAAGATGGTCAATGGTCAGACCGCCGTCGGCATCGTCGTTGCGCGCGGAGGATCGAAGGGGTTGCCGGGGAAAAATCTGCGCCGGATTGGACCGTATCCCCTCGTGGCCTGCACGATTCTGGCAGCGAAACGCTCGCGCCTGCTGGATCGGGTGATGCTGAGCACGGATTCGCCCCAGATCGCCGCCGTCGGCCGCCGATTCGGAGCCGAGGTGCCGTTCCTACGCCCGAAGTCGCTGGCCAGGGACACGACCCATACGCCTCCGGTCATCGAGCACGCCATCCGGTACCTGGAGCGGACGGAGGGGTATCGCGTGGACATCGTGGTGACACTACAGCCGACGTCGCCGTTTCGGCGGCCTGAACACATCGACAGCGCGGTCAGGATGCTGGCCCGCCGCCGGGGACTGACGTCAGTGATCACCGTTGAGCAAGCGGCGGTGCCGCCGTTCTGGATGTTCCGGACTCGGGGCGGACGATTGGTTCCGTTCGTCCAGGATGGCACCGACTACCTGCTCAAGGAGCGGCAGCAGCTTCCGAAGATCGTTCAGCCCAACGGCGCGGTGTATGTGACTCGGCGCAGCCTCTTGCGCAGCGGCGTGATCGCGTCGGTGTTTGATGATCGGACGACAGGATATCTGCTGATGGACCGGTGGAGTTCCGTGGATATCGATGAGCCGATGGATCTGGCCTTCGCGCAGCAGTTGCTCCGGCAGCACCCTGCGCTGGCCTGGTGGAAGGCAAACGGTCGTCATGACGCATAACGGGATGACGCTTGGAACTCGCGGCATCGGCGAAGGGCATCCGTGCTTCATCATCGCGGAAGCCGGGGTCAATCACAATGGAGAGCTGGCGCTGGCGCGACGCTTGGTGGAAGAAGCCGCTGGCGCCGGAGCCGATGCGGTCAAGTTCCAAACGTTCAAGGCCGAACAGTTGGCGACGCGCGAGGCGCCGAAAGCTCCCTACCAGCAGCAGGCGACGGACGCCGCCGAATCGCAACTCGAGATGCTGCGTCGGCTGGAACTCTCGCGGGACGCTCACCGGCAGCTCTTCGCCGACTGCCAAGCGCGAGGCATCCTGTTTCTCTCAAGCCCGTTTGACGAGGAGAGCGCCGATTTCCTTGAGGAGCTGGGGGTGGCGGCCTTCAAACTCCCGTCGGGCGAGCTCACGAATCTCCCGTTGTTGGCCCACGTGGCACGCAAACGGAAGCCCATCATCGCCTCCACCGGCATGGCCTCTCTGGAAGAGGTGGCAGCCGCTCTGGAGGTGATTCGCGGCGCCGGCAATCAGCGGGTGGCCTTGTTGCACTGCCTCAGCAATTATCCGGCCGATCCTGCGGAGGTGAACCTGCGCGCGATACACACGATGCGCGTGGCATGCGGTACGCCGGTCGGTTTCTCGGATCACACCGAGGGTCCGGAGGTCGCCTTGGCGGCTGTCGCCTTGGGGGCCTGCATCATCGAAAAACATCTCACGCTGGATCGGCGTCTGCCCGGACCGGATCACCGCGCGTCGATAGAACCAGAGACGTTCCGGGCATTGGTGCGCAGCGTTCGAATTGTGGAATCCTCGCTAGGGCATGGGCGCAAAGAGCCAAGCCGCAGCGAACGAGACACGGCCGCTGCGGTTCGAAAGAGCGTTGTGGCGGCGCAAGATATTCGGCGAGGCAGTCGCGTGACCGAAGCGTGCTTGGCGGTGAAACGGCCGGGGACCGGCCTGCCGCCGTCGGTGTGCTCCCGCTTCGTCGGCTTGGTGGCCAAACAGGATATCGCCGCCGGCAGCGTGCTCACCTGGGACCTCTTTCTATGAGAAGCATCGGCGTCGTGACGGTGAGCCGTTCGGACTATGGCATCCTCCTCCCGCTGCTTCGCGGGATCCACGCGGACCCCGAGCTGGCGTTGCATCTCATCGTGTCCGGGACGCACCTGTCACCGGAATTCGGGCTGACGGTTCGAGCGATTGAGGAGGATGGATTCCCGATCGCTGAACGGGTCAACATGCTGCTCTCCTCCGATGCGCCGGAAGGGACCGCCACAGCGATGGGACTCGGGATGATCGGGTTTGCGCAGGCCTATGCCCGTACCCGGCCTGATCTGCTCGTCGTGGTCGGCGATCGCTTTGAAACGCACGCCGCCGTGGCTGCCGCGGTGCCGTTGACGATTCCGGTCGCCCACATCCATGGGGGCGAATCGACGGAGGGGCTCATCGATGAGCTGTTCCGCCACTCCATCACGAAGATGAGCCATCTGCATTTTGCCGCGACGTCCCGGTACGCGCAGCGGATCATGCAGATGGGCGAAGAGCCCTGGCGCGTCGTGGTCAGCGGCGCTCCCAGTCTTGATACCCTGCGCGCATGCCGTCTGTTGAGCAAAGATGCGCTGCAACGGCAGTGCGGCGTGAATCTCGAGATCTCCCCGCTGCTGGTGACGTACCATCCGGTCACGCTCGAATCGGATCAGACGGAGTCCGAGCTCGGCGAGCTCCTCGCTGCGCTCCGTGACACCGATCGCCCCTCCGTGTTCACGTATCCCAATGCCGACACGCATGGCCGCCGGATTATTGACCGGATTCGCGCATTTGAGCAGGAGTCTCCGCGCGCTCACGTGGTGGTGAACTTGGGCACCCAGGCGTATTTCAGCCTGATGAGCCATGCGGCGGCCATGGTCGGCAATTCCTCAAGCGGGCTGATTGAAGCGGCGTCGTTCAAACTGCCTGTCGTGAACATCGGCAATCGGCAGGGGGGGCGTGATGCTGCGGCGAATGTCATCCATGTCGGTTCGAGCCGAACCGATATCCTCGGCGGCATCCAGCGGGCGCTCTCGCCGGAATTTCGTGAGAGCCTCGCCGGCCTCGTCAACCCCTACGGCGATGGCGCGGCGGCCGCGCGGATCCTGAAGACCATCAAAGAGGTTCCGCTCGATCGTCGCCTGCTCATCAAGCGGTTCTATAGCCAGGAGCAGCGCGCGTGATGCGGATTGTGTTTGTTGGGACGGTCGCCTTTAGCCGGCATTGCCTGCTGGAGCTGCTCCGCCAGCCATGGGACATCGCCGCCGTGCTGACGCTGGACCCGGAATACGCCGAACGGCACGCGGATTACGCCGATCTTTCCGAGGTGACCTCGCCGCGCGGTATTCCATTGATCCGGGTTCGGGACATCAATCATCCGGAAACGGTGCGTCAGATTCGCTCGCTGCGCCCTGATCTCATCTGTGTGTTTGGGTGGTCTCAGGTGATCGGGCGAGCCGTCCTGGATATTCCGCCGAAGGGATGTCTTGGCTCGCATCCCACCCTGCTGCCGCAGCATCGGGGACATCACCCGATTATTTGGGCGCTGGTCGAGGGCCTCCAGGAAAGCGGGTTGACGTTTTTCTATCTGGATGAGGGGATCGACAGCGGGGATCTTCTGTGGCAGCGACCGTTTCCGATCACGCTGGAAGACGGCGCGGCATCGGTCTATCGAAAGGTCGAACAGCTCGCCAGCCAGGCCCTTGCGGAGTTGTTGCCCCAGGTGGCCCAGGGGTGCGCACCCCGCATCCCCCAGGACCATCGACAGGCCACCTACTGGCGGCGGCGCAACGAGCAGGACGGCGTCATCCGCTGGGAGCTCCCGACGCTGCAGACCTACAACCTGATCCGCGCGCTGTCCCGTCCCTACGTGGGGGCTCAGACGTCCCTGCATGGAGCGAACGTGGTGATGTGGCGCAGCCGGCTGCCGGCGGAACCTCTCTCGCCGCATGACATGACGTCTCCTCCAGGCACCGTGCTCTCCCGGAGGAACGATGAGCTCCTGGTGCGAACTGGCGACGGGTATTTGCGCGTGATACACTATGAGATTGTTGGCGAGGTTCCGCTCCCTCGAGAGGCGCAATTCGGGATGTCCTCATGAAGGTGCTCGCGATCGCCGCGCATCCTGATGACGAAACCCTGGGATGCGGGGGGACGCTGCTGAAGCATCGAGCGGCGGCAGATCAGCTCTTCTGGCTGATTGCCACCGAGGCGGCCGCGCCCCGGTGGCCGTCGAACACCATTGCGAGCAAACGTGCCGAGGTGGCGCAGGTCGCGGAGCGGTATCAGATGCGCCGGTGCTTCAGGCTGGGATTTCCAGCGGCGGCGCTGGAGGCCGTGCCGACGGCGACCATCATCGAGCGGGTCCGCGGCGTCTTAACCCACGTGAGGCCGGACATCATCTACGTGGTTCATGGCGGGGATGTGCAGACGGACCATGTCACGCTGTTTGCCGCCCTGATGAGCGCGCTCAAAGCATTCACCATGGCGCAGTCTGGGGTCCGGCGCATCCTCAGCTACGAAACCCTGTCGTCGACCGATGCCGCACCCGCCTCGACCGCCCCCCCCTTCCTCCCGACGGTCTTCTCAGATATCACGCCGTACCTTGAGCGCAAGTTGAGCATCTTGCGCCTCTATCGCTCCGAGCGGCATGCGAATCCGCTCCCCCGCGCTCCGGAAAGCGTCAGGGCGCTCGCCCGCTATCGCGGCGCAACGGTCGGCGTGCCGTACGCCGAGGCGTTCATGCTCGTTCGAGAACTCGTCCCAGCCGCACGATGAAGCCGTTGGAGGGATTCGAACCCGTCTCCGTACCTCCCGAGGCGATTGCTGCGGCGACCTATCGCAAGACGGCAGCCATCGGTCTGCGAAACGCGGAAGCCAACGTGCCGCATATCCACCGGACGATCGCCGAGCTCGCGAAGAGCGAGCCGGAACGCCGATCAGCGATCGTGATGTGTGCGGGCCCCAGCCTCCACCGCCATGGGACGGCCGAGCGGATCCAAGCCGCTCGGTATCAGGATCACGGGGTCCTCGTCGTCACCGACGGGGCCCTGGGGTACTGCCTGCGGCATGACCTCATCCCTGATTTTGTCGTGAGCGTTGATCCGCATCCCACCAGGATTGTGCGATGGTTCGGGGATCCCGACCTGGCGGATCGACCTGCTGACGATTACTTTCGCCGGCAGGATCTGGACCCGCACCTGATAAGCGATGAGGTCCAACGGAATCACGAGCTGATCTCGCTGGTGAATCGCTTCGGGCCCAAGATCCGCGCGGTGCTCTCGACCAGCGTGGCGCCATCCGTGGCACAGCGCGTGCTGGATGCGGGCATGCCGGTGTACTGGTGGAACCCGATCTATGATGACTATGACGCCCCGGACAGTTACACGAAAAAGATCTTCGAACTCACGAACGTCCCCTGCATGGTAACCGGCGGCAATTGCGGCACCTCCGCATGGGCGTTTGCCGGGTGCATCTTACAGAAGACGCCGGTCGCGCTGGTCGGGATGGACCTGAGTTACCACGCCGCTACGCCGTTCACGTCGACGCAATACTATACGGAGCTTCGGGAGCTGTTCGGCGATCGCTTCGCCGAGGCTTACATCCATGTGTGGAATCCTTATCTCCAGCAAACCTGGTACGCGGACCCAACCTACTGGTGGTATCGGCAGAGCTTCCTCGAGCTGGCGCAGCAGGCACCCTTCACGACCGAGAACTGCACCGAAGGGGGCATTCTCTTTGGTGAGGGGGTGCGGTGGAACACCCTGGAGGTGTTTTTAATGGAAACGACCGCCCTAACCCACTCCTAGACACCGGCGCATGGCACGCATCTTGTTCGTGAACCCCGTCATCCGCGAGGAAGACGATCCGCGTCATGTCCCGTATGGCCTAGCCCTCATAGCGGCGATGGCCATGCGGGAGGGGCACCAGGTGCAGATGTTCGATGCCAACGCTTGGCGTCCTCCCGATGAGGAGTTGTTCCGCGCCCTCCGCGCGGACCGTTGGGATATCGTGGCGACCGGCGGCATTACGACGGCCTATGGATATATCAAGAAGACCGTGCAGTGCGCCCGCGCCTGCGCACCGAGCACCTTGATTGTCGCCGGCGGAGGCTTCATGACGAGCCTGCCGCAGGAAACCATGGAGTTCCTTCCGCAAATCGATATCGGGGTGATCGGCGAGGGGTTCATGACGTGGCCTGAGATTCTTCGCCGGGTCGATGCGGAACAGCGGGACTGGTCAGATGTCCTCGGGATCATTTGGCGAACCCCGAGGGGATCCGTCGAGATCAACCCGCCCCGTCCGCTGATCACAAACCTTGATGCCGTGCCGTTCCCCGCCTGGGAGCTGTTTCCTCTGGAGATCTATTTTCGCAACAGCGGGGTGTTGCTAAGCGAAGAGTCCATGCAGGCCAAGCGGCGCCTCGACATCAACGTGAGCTATGGCTGTTCGCTGATTTGCCGCTTCTGCTTCCATCTTGGCCTGACCGGAGACCTGGAATATGTGGAAGGCGTTCGTGGACGCGAAGTGACCTTCACCCATAAGCGGACCATCCGTTGGCACAGCCCCCGGTACGTGGTCGACCTCGTCAAGTACGCCAAAGAGCGCTTCGGGGTCGATTTCATCGCCTTTCTGGATGAAAACCTGATGACCATGAATGCGAGCAGCCGAGGCCGGTGGCTTCCTGAGATCTGCGACCTGTGGATCAACGAGGGACTTCAGCCCCGCTGTATCCGGGAAGGC
>JACPXS010000104.1 GCA_016196415.1 Candidatus Omnitrophota bacterium | reverse complement strand
AGCTCCTGATCAGCAGATACCGCCTGGCTGGATTGCCGGCGCACAAGCGCGGAGACGCCGTACCACCCCGCCGCGATGACGCCGGCCAGAAACGGCAGGTTCAGAGACAGCGCGTCCTCCAGGTTGCGCGTCGTGTCGAACCATGTCTGGCTGGACCACCGGACGACCTCGCCCATGCCAGAGGCCGGCGAGGGGCTCCACCACCCCAGGATGCGCGCCACACTGACCAGGATGCGGTAGAACGGAAAGAGCCCTTCATGCGAAAGCAGTTGGGCGAGTGGCAGCGACCGGGCGTAGCAGGCGATCACACCCAGGCAGACTGCGCCGAACCCGAACCCCAGCACGGCCAGCCGCTTCGCCAAGACTCCCAGCCCTTCCCTCGCCTGCGCCAGCAGAATCAGCCCGGAAACCACCAAGCCGGCCAGCGTCGATTCGCGCACGTAGTAGCCAGCGCCGAAGGCCACCCCCGCTGCGAACAGAAACCACCAGTGCCTCCGCTGGATAGACGCAACCACCCCCAACAAACCCAGCGCAGTCAGCAGGATCGCCAGCGGCTCCGTCTTCACGACGGCGGTATCAATGAGTATCGTCGGCGCCCAGAGATACAGGATCGCGGCGCACCACCCCTCCATCCTGCCCCAGAGCCTGCGGCCGATGAGAAAGAGCACCCCGGCGGAGAGCAGCGTCGCCAGCACCGGCATCAGCCGGCCCGCGACATACCCGACGCCGAAGAGACGCAGGAAGGGCACATACGCATACACGTAGAGAGGCTGGCGTGCGTGGAAATCCACCTCAGGAATCAGCCCCTCCAGGACCAGCCGGGCATCCATGAGGTGCGCCCCCTCATCGGCGTTGATCCAGTGGGCCGTGAGCAGCCATCCCTGCAGCGCCAGCCAGACGCCGACCAACAGCACGAGCATCGCGCGGATCGATGGGGTTCGGGTTGAGGTCTCAGCGAACGCTCGCGTCATTTGGTTGCCGCCTGCACGCCCGGGACAAGTCGAGAACGGACCACCGGATCACTGGATCCGAGCGTGGTCCAGGTCCAGGTCGTGTTCAGGCCGTAGTTCCAGAACGTCACCACGATGATCGCGAGCAGATTCGCAAGCAGGTAATGCCAACGCAGCTTGACCGCCAGCGCCCACAGCATGCCCAGCTGGAACAACGCCCCGACGCCGCAGATTAAGTTGAAGTGCCCAAGCCGCCAGGCCCGCTCGCGCAGTCGCTGGCTCATCCGGCTGCGGTCCCGGAAGGTCCACAGCTCATTCCACAGGAAGTTATTGATGATGGAACATTCGATAGCGACAGCGCCCGCCCGCAGCGTGCCGAGCAGCTCGGTGCTCTTGAGCCCCCAGAGAATCCCCATGTTCACGATGACGCCGGTTGAGCCAACCAGGCAGAAGCGCACGAACCGGCCGAACCCGGTCGGCGCCCAGGCCAGCCGCCACAACTGCTCCAGGTAATCGCGCATCACGAGCGCACTCAGCTTGCTCTGCCCGTAGTGACGACGCCCGAACACGTACGGGACCTCCGCCACGCGGTGATAGCGACCGCGCCCCAGCACCTCGAGGAGGATCTTGTAGCCTCGCGGGCGCAGGGATGCCCCCTCGATCACGGCGCGCCGCAGCGCGAAAAACCCCGACATCGGATCGGTCACGCCGTGGGCGGCCGGCGGCAGGACGGCCTGGGCCAGGTTGGAGGCGCCGCGCGAGATCCACCGGCGGATGGGGTTCCAACGCATCCGCTCGCCGTTGGCCGTGTAGCGGCTAGCGATCACCACATCAACCGCCGGGTCCTGAAACGCGCTGACCAATGCCGGCAGCAGCTCGGGTGGATGCTGAAGATCGGCATCCATCACCGCCAGGAACGCACCCTGAGCCGTCCGCCATCCCTCGACGACGGCCGGCGCCAATCCCTTCTCGCCGGTGGTGCGCCGAATGACGCGAACTTGCGGGTACCGGCTTCTGAGGGATTCGGCGACTGCCCAGGTCCGGTCCGGGCTGTCGTCATCAACGACGATGAGCTCGTCGCCGCCCTGATAGCCAGCCAGCGCGCGGCTGACCTGCTCAACGAGTAGGGGCAGGTTCTCCGCTTCGTTGTAGGTCGGGATGATGACCGACAACCTCACTGGGTCTTCCTCTTGTTTCATGTTCAATGTTCCATGTTAAATGTGCGGTGGACCATGGTGCCCTTCTTAGACCGCCCTGATCAGGCGGGACAGCATGTTGCAAATATGGAGACACCGATTTCTGAACTCGTCTTTGACCGCTTCATCGATTTGGCGTTGTAGGTGAGCGAGCGTGATCATGGGAATACACTCCCTGGCCGAATCGAGCGCGTACCCGTACAGTTGCTTCTTGGCATTTCTCGTCGCCTTGTCGCTCCCCTCGGCCAAGTTATTGCAGATGGACAGCGCGGCCCGGCGGAACTGCTCCCCCAGCGAATATTGAACTTCCTTCCTGAGGGCCAGCGTTGTTGTGAACACATCATTCGTGAATGCGATCGCTTTCTGGTAGACATCCAGCTTCTCAAAGTTGAACTGGTACGCGGTATACGTCACCACGCGAGCCTGCATACCCTCACTCTCCTCTCACTCAATATGGAACATCGAACATTGAACATCGAACAGCCGTTTCTGTGTTCATGCCGTGCTCATCGTTCCTCTTGAATGACGTAGTCCTTCAGATCCCGCGCGTGGGTGAAGATCATCAACTCCCCGAGCAGCCCGATCGAGGCGATCTGGATGCCGACGACGATCAACAAGACGGCTAACAGCAGCAGGGGCTTGTGGCCAATCCCAACGCCCAACGCCAGCTTCAGCGCGCTCAGATAGGCGGCGATCCCAAGGCCGATGCCCAAACTCGTCAACCCGACCAACCCGAAGAAATGCAGCGGCCGCTTCACAAAGCGAGTCAGAAAGACCAGGGTGAGGAGATCCAGAAATCGCCCGACGTAGGCCTGAGGGCTGAAGGTGCCCATCTCTCGCTTGCCGGGTTGCTGCGGCACCTTGACCTCGCACCAACTGTATCCCCGGCGGGCCGCAAAGATCGGCAGGAACCGGTACAGATCCCCGTAGAGCGGGACCTCTTGGAGAATCTCCCGGCGCATCGCGCGCACCCGGCAGTTCAGGTCGTGGACTTCCACCCGGGCCAGCCGGCTGGCCACCACGTTAAACGCCTTGGACGCAACAGCACCCAGGCCCCCTTCGGTCCGCGGATGCCGCCAAGCACAGACCAGGTCGACCACATCCGAGAGCGGGGCGAGGATCTTCGGCAGGTCGGCCAGCGACACGTGCAGGTACGGGTCGACGGTGAGCAGGATCTCGCCCCGGGCCGACTGAGCGCCGATCGCCAGCGCCGTGGACTCTCCCATCCGCCGTTGCAGCCGGATCACCCGCGCTTCCGGAAAGCGATCACTCAGCATCCGGAGGATCTGGCGCGTGTGCGGCCCGGTGGCGTCGTCGACGAAGATCACTTCGTAGCGCTCCACCAGCGGCCTGAGGATGCGGCGCAGCTCCTCGCACAGGTCTCCGAGGTCTTCGTAGCGAGGCCCCAACGGAACGATCACCGACAGCGTGGGCGCACCAACGTCCGTCTTCGAGTCTTGTTTCATATTCAAAGTGTGCTGTAGCATGTAAGCCTCCTCAGACATCGCGTCGTCGCGTTCGGATCGCCTATCGTCCCGCGCACATAAAACATGGAACAGAGAACATCCAACAAATGTCCGATGCCCTATTCAGGGGCGACGAGGTCTGTCGGCTTGGCGCACGCGGCAGTGCCACAACGACCATTCCGGCTCTGACCATTGCCGGTCATTCGGCCCCATGCCCGACGCGATTGCTCTTTCACGAGGAAACCCAGGAACGGAAACACCGTTTTCCGCAAGCCCACGCCGACGAAGCACGAGATGCCACATCCAGGACACACGTCCTGCGTCACGCTCCGGCGATACGCCAGGTTCTCCCGGTCGTAGAAGCCATCCCTAAACCGAGTGCCGGATGGTACAATCACGCCATGAGCTGTCCCGGAGAAAGGGGTTGGAGTCATGGCGTGGCGCCACGTCACGGATGGGCAATGGATTAAGATTGCGGGGCAGCTGCCGCCACCGAAGCTGAAGCCGCACGGGGGCCGGCCTCCCCTGGCGGATCGGCAGTGCTTCGAGGGGCTGCTCTGGGTGCTCTGGACGGGGGCCCCGTGGAGCGAACTCCCTCGACGGTATGGGGCCAAGAGCGCCGTCCACCGCCGCCTGGGCCAGTGGGCGCGGGACGGCACGCTCCTGAGCCTCTGGCGGGCGTTCGTGACCGAGCTCGCCGATCGCGACAAGATCCGCTGGGACGAATGCTTCATCGACGGCACCTTCGTGGTGGCGAAAAAAGGGGGGCCTTGGTCGGGCCCACCAAGCGCGGCAAGGGAACGAAGCTCATGGTACTGGCCGATGGCGCGGGTACTCCGCTCGGAGTTCACGTGGACGCGGCGTCCCCGGCGGAGGTGAGCCTGCTGCCCGCCACCGTCGAGAGCCTCCCGCCGGACTGCGGCCCGCCCGAGCGCCTGATCGGCGATCGGGGCTATGACAGCAACGCGGCCCGGGTGTGGCTGGCCGCACGGGGCATCGAGCTCATTGAGCGTAGCCTGGCGTGGTTGCAGAACTTCCGGCGGCTCGTGGTCCGCTACGAATATCTGGCGGTCAACTTTATCGCGTTGGTGCATTTGGCCTGTGCCGTGATCACGCTCAAACGAGTTTAGGGATGGCTTCTAGTAGATGCTCGACGGTGTGCGCCGGTGTACATTGCCCACGGTCCGGCTGTTGGTGCAGTAGTGGAAGTCGCCGGAGGCGTCGAGGACGATGCCCTGATCCTGATAGGGGCAGGGGATGGAGCGCTTGGCCCCGTTCAACATCTCCAGCGCCTTCTCGTAGTAGAAGGGCATCTCGCTCATCAGGGGCCCTTCGTGAATCCGTTGCCGAAGGAATGTTTCGAGCAGCGCCTTCGTCTCCGACGTAAACGTGATGTTGTCGGCTAAATCCAAATTATTGAAATAGGAGGCCGAGAACGCGGCGACCGTGAAATTGATCGTCACCTCCAGCTGCTTGCTCACGTCCAGGAGATTGTCCAGGTCGTGCACGTTCAGGGCGCTGATGGTGGGGTTCACGCTGAGCTGGAACTCGATCTCCTGATTCAACTGCTTCAGCGCGTGCAGGGTCGTGAGGACTTTCTGATAGCCTCCGGGCACCCCCCGGACACGGTCGTATACCTCACCCACCCCATCCAGCGAAATGCCAATGGAAAGGAACACGTTGCGCTCCTTGCAAGCTCTGGCAATGGGCGCGAAATGCTTGACCGATAGGTCCGTCGAGATCCCGGTGGTCGGAATGGAGATCTTGCGCAGCCCCGGCATGTGCTTCAGCATGAGTCCCACGACCTCGGGGAGGTCCTTCCGCAGCGTCGGCTCCCCGCCGGCGAGGATGATGTACTCGATCCCGCGGAAGGCGGGGTCGGCGAACACCTCGTCCAGCTTCTCAAGGCTGAGTTGGGTCTTGTCCTCCGTCTTCCAGATATTGCACATGTTGCACCGAGCGTTGCAGGCCGCGTTCACGTTGAGCTGCAGGACCGTCGGCTGGAGGGTCCTGAAGTGCTTGACAACGTTGTTCGTGACGCACTCGCCGGCGACCGTCGCCAGCTCGGTGACGAGACTCCGCCGCGTCGCCAGTTGCCGCTTCAGCTGTTTGAGCATCCCTCCTCCCTCCTGGTGGACAAGCGCCTTAACGCTCCGTCGCCGCAACCAAATCGGTCGAGCGGGCATGGGCCGTTGATAAACACAATTCCGCCAGTAGGCCCACGACCAGCAGATGTCCCGCCAGCCACGCGCTCAAGACCGCAACCCCCGGTAATACCTGCGGGATGGTGTGGTAGGGCCCCACGTACCACTCCCACGATCTCACAATGCACACCGCCGCCACCCCGGAGAATCCCAGCGCCAACACGCCGAAGAGCCGCAGCGGCCTTGAGACAAACTTTACCAGTACCGACACCGTGAGCATGTCGAGTGCGACCCGCCAGGTCCGGGAGATGGTGTACTTGGTCTTCCCGTACCGGCGCGGATGGTGCTGCACCTTGATCTCGGCAATCAACGCGCCTGTTAACGTGGAGAGCGCTGGGATGAACCGATGAAACTGCGCATAGAGCGGGGTGCGCTTGATCGTCTCGGCCCGGTAGGCCTTGAGTGAGCAGCCGTAATCGTGGAGTCGCACGCCGGTGAGCCAGCCGATCAAGCGGTTGGCGACCATCGAGGGAACTTTGCGCGTCCACAACTTGTCCTGCCGCTGGTGCCGCCATCCGCAGACGACGTCGTATCCTTCATCGAGCTTTGCCAAGAGGTTGGGGATATCCGCCGGGTCATTCTGGAGATCCCCGTCCATCGTCACGATGATGTCCCCGCGCGCCGCCTCGATGCCGCAGGCCATCGCTGCCGTCTGCCCGAAGTTCCGCTTGAGCCGGATCGCCCGCACCCGCGGATCCTGCGCGCGGATCGCCAGCAGCGCCTCCCACGTCCCATCCCGGCTGCCGTCGTCCACGAAGACGAACTCCCACTGCCCAGGCGTCCGGTCCGCCACCTCGGCCAGCGCCGTGTGCAACCGCGGAATGCTGTCCTGCTCGTGATAGACGGGGATTACCACAGAAAAGATCGATGGCGTCATCGTGAATCCATCCCGACGATTTGACGCTGCGCAACACGCATGGTAGAGTAGTGAGCGATGGAAAATCGGAGTGCCTGATGACCACTCAAATTGTCAAGGCCGTGTATCGAAATGGATCGCTCAAGTTGAGCCGCAAGCTGCCGCTGCCCAACAATGCGATGGTCATTTTGAGATGGCAAAGACCGCTCGACCAGATCGAAGCCACCCGGCAGCTCATCAAGGTCCCACGCCGAGTCGTATTGGAACTGACGACCCCCCACCGAGTTAGCCTCTGGAACCTTTAAGTGCTCGAGCAGTTTCCTTCCGGCGGGTCGATCTTTCTTGACGCAAACGTACTCGTATACCACGTCCTCGAAGGGCGCCGAAGTTGCACCGTGCTGCTCCACCGTACCGCCGCCCGCGAGATTCGCGCGTTCACCTCGCCAGTGGTCCTGGGCGAAGTCGCCCATTGCCTGACGCTGGCTGAAACCGTCCAACGCTTCAGCTTGCCATCCTCGAAGCTGCCTTGAATCTGCTGAGGCGCCACCCCGAACATCTGGCTGTCTGCACGATCGCGCGAACGTTCATCGGCCAGTTGCTGAAACTGCATGTTCAGGTCCTGCCCGTGGGAAAGCGCGAGGTCACGATGGCTGTGGATCTGAGCCAGCGCTATCACTTGCTGACGAATGACGCCTTGATCCTCGCGACGATGATTCTGCATCGCCTCACGCATCTCGCGACCAACGATGAAGACTTCCATCACGTCCCGCACCTCACGCTCTGGCGGCCGTAGCCCAGAGAAGATCGAAGAAAATCGGGCCGCCCGCACACCGGAATTCCTCGCCTCGCTCGAAGCCTCGCGAAAATCCGGCCGCGTTTCCGCCGCCACGGTGAAACGAAAAGCTCGCCTCGCGTAATTCCCTACAGGATTCCGCACAGCGGCACAGCACAGCCGATCAAATTTTCTTCGCGCTTCCGCGCCTTCTCCGCGCCTCCGCGGTGCGACATCAACAATAGCACCGTCCCCATTGTTCCTGACTCCCTCCGCGCTTCCGCGCCTGCCTGCCGAAGCCTCGGCGCAGGCATGGGCTTCCGCGTTTCCACGGTCTCGTCTCT
>JACPXS010000103.1 GCA_016196415.1 Candidatus Omnitrophota bacterium | reverse complement strand
TTCGACTCCCTCGGCCTTTGGCCTTGGTTGCTCTTGCGGCCTAGCGGCCGATTGAAGTCCCTCGACCCTTCGGGTCTCGGGACACTGGTTCCGGCCTTTGGCCGGAACCAGTGGAGGCGGCGGGAGTTGCACCCGCGTCTTCGGATTAAGAGCGTGAGCCCTCTACATGCGTAGCTCCATCATCGCGTCTCGCCATGGCGCATCCGATGGAGCAGGATCCGCCACGACCAGCCCCTGGCTTCTCTCAGGCCATGCGCCAGAGGCGCGCGCACAGCCCCAGCCTGCTGGCTACGCGTGGCTCCGGCCCGCAGGCTGGCCGGTCACGCGGCGCCGCGGATTAGGCGGCGACTGCGACACCGCCGTCGATCATCGCGAGAAGACCGTCGACGGTGTCAGGCACGACGTTTGCGTCGGCACTTGTTGGTGTTGTCAGGTGTTTTCCCCCACGCTTGCGCGCGGGGACCCTTGCGGGACGAGGCCTCCTGACCACCTCGGCATGCCCCTCACAGCTCTCGAATTCGAATCGATTCTGATCGCCCCCCTATGTTCCTGATTCCCGCCACCGTGATTACGCCTCGCCGTGGCGCTTCTGCCGATCGCGCAGCAGCCGCCGCAGCTCCCGGTCGGTTTCCCGTTCGCGGATCGTGTCGCGCTTTTCATAGACCCGCTTGCCCTTGCACACCGCCAGCTCAAGTTTAGCCAATCCATGTTTCAGATACAAGCGGAGTGGGACGAGGGTGAGGCCTTTTTGCGTGAGCAATCCGTGGAGCCGTTCGATCTGGCGACGATGCAACAGCAACTTGCGAGGCCGCTTGGGCTCGGGATTGAACCGTCCGCCCTGCTCGTAGTGACTGACGTGCATATTATAGAGGATCACGTCCCCGTCCTCAACGCGCGCGAAGCTGTCCTCGAGGCTCGCCCGCCTGTTCCTCACCGACTTGATTTCGGTGCCGACCAGCATGACGCCGACCTCGAGCGACTCGAGCACATGATAGTCCCGAAGCGCCTTGCGATGCGTGGCCAGGAGAGAGGAGTCATCCGCCATCACGCTCACGGCCTGCTGGGCGATCGATCCTGCGGCTGCCCGCGGCCGGTCATCGGCAGAAACCGCACCGGCAGGGTGACCTCGTGCTCGATGCCCGAGGGGGTGTTGGTGAGGACCGTCACCTCCTGGACCGTCTCGCCGCCGATCGGCACGACCAGCCGGCCGCCGGGCGCCAGTTGCTCAAGCAGCGGCTTCGGCGGCTGCCGGGTCGCCTCCGTGACGATGATCGCATCAAAGGGGGCGCGTTCGGGCCAGCCGAGATAGCCGTCGCCCACCCGGAATTCGACGGTATGAATGCCGAGCTCGCGCAGCCGGTCCCGAGTCTGCTTGACCAGCGGCTCCATGATGTCGACGGTGAAGACCTTGTCGGTGATCGCGGCCAGCACCGCCGTGTGATAGCCCGAGCCGGTGCCGATCTCGAGCACCTTTTCGCCGGGATTGAGGTCCGCCAATTCGGTCATGAGCGCCACGATGTACGGCCGAGCAAGCGTCTGCTCGTGGCCGATGGGCAACGGGCCGTCCTCGTAGGCCTGCTCCCACAGCGGCGGGGAGACAAACAGGTGCCGGGGGACGATGCGCATCGCTTCGAGCACGCGGCTGTTCTGGATGGGATCGCGGCCGTCCCGCGGCCCGGCGAGCTGCTCGGCGACCATCCGCTCGCGGCGCGCCAGCCAGGGATCGGTCGGTTCAGCCGCCCATGCCCCGGCAGCGCCGTTGAGGCAGCAGCACAGCAGCAATCCCGTCAGACGAGGCATCCGCGTCATGCCCGCGCGCCCAACTGGCGGAGCCCCTCCTCAACGAGGTGCAGCGGCAGCCCGATCACGTTGGAGAGGGAGCCGCGGATATCGTCCACGACCATGTGGTCCCACTCCTGAACCGCGTAGGCGCCGGCCTTGTCCCACGGCGCGGCCCCCCGAAGATACCGCCGAATCGCGGCTGAGGAGAGGCGGCGAAGCGTAACGCGGGTCGTCGAGACCGCGACAAACCGCCGATGCCGGCGAGGGTCCAACAGGCACACCCCCGTGTAGACGGTATGAGTCCTGCCTCCCAACTGGCGCAGCATATGCGCCGCAGCCTGGGCGTTGCGGGGCTTGCCGAAGATGCGCCCTCCGAGCACGACGATGGTGTCGGCGCCCAGCACGATTCCACCGGAAACCTTGTCCGCCACGGCCTTGGCCTTGAGCTGCGCGTTGTGCTTGACCAGCGCAGCGGGCGGCAGGCTATTGTGGTCAGCCTCCTCGACACGCGGGACGACGACCCGATGGCGCACGCCCAGCGATGTCAGCAGCGCGCGGCGCCGGGGGCTGGCCGAGGCGAGGATCACCCGCCGCTGCGCTGGACTCACGGCCGCCTCTTCAGGATGCTGACCATCCGCCATGACAGGCAGGAGGGGCCCAGCGGCTTGTCCAGATCAAAATCGGCGAACGTGCCGACGATCTCGAAGACGCCGGACGCCTCAACCAGCGCCTGAAACTCCTGCGGCATGATGAGTCGGGTGCGCGTGCGGCCGCCCTGGATCTCCTGGGTCTGGTCGCCCTCCTGCACGGCGAACACGAGCTCGTCCTCGAAGGTCTGGCTGACCGGGTCGATCGAGTCGGGATGCTGGACGTAGAAGACCCGGACGGTGGTGTCCTCCTGCGTCTGTTCCCACTGGTAGATCTCGTTAGCGATTTTGTCCCACTGGGTCGGGATCCAGAAATCCGCGATATAGAGGCCATCGGGGCTGAGCCGTTCCCCGACCAGCCGGAGATGCTCGATGATGTCCCTGTTGGTGAGCAGAAATCGAAAGGTATCCATCAGGCAGATGGCGAGGTCGAACGTGCCGCTGACCGGGACCTCGCGCAGGTTCCCGACGGTGACCTCCGCGTCGATCTTGGCCTTGCGCGCCTGCTCCTTCACGAACTCCACCATCTCAGGGCGAAGGTCAAAGCCGCTCACGTGATAGCCCCGCTTGGCGAGCTCGAGCATGTGGCGCCCCGCCCCGCAGCCGATGTCCAACACGCGATGGGCCTTCTTCTGACGGTACTTGGCGAGGCACGCTTCGAGGAAGTCGCATTCGCCCGTGGTGTTCCACTGGTAACCGATGGCGTAATACCGGGGATAGTGGTAGACGCTGGAGGCGGAGCGGTCAGGCAGTTTCATGAACGATTGGTCATGAAAGGGGCGGGGACGACGCCTCTGCCGAGTCGTGTCACGGCGGCGTCAACGATGCGGCCGATGATCTGAGGGTACCCCACGCCCGAACACTCCGCCAGGAGCGCGAAGCTGCCTTCAGGATCGAGGGACGGCAACGGGTTGATTTCGAGAAACCAGAGATCACCGGCTCGATCCACCCGGAAGTCCGTCCGGGCGAAGTCCCGGCAGCCGATCGCCTCGAACATCACCGAAGCCAGATGGTGCGCCTGCTGATCCATCGCGTCGGTCAGCTCGAGAGGGGTGTCCCAGCGGGCTGTTGTCGAGACGTGACAGGACAGCCGGCTGCCGCGGTCGATCGGACGCTGAATGGGCGCAAACGCCTCGGGAGGGTCGTTGCCGATGAGACACACCGTCAGCTCACCGTCGGGGATGAACTGTTCGATCAGGAGCGGCTCCGGCCAGCGCGCCCAGAGCCAATGGGCGCGGCGCCGAAGATCGTCGAGGCTCTCCACCACCGCCCCGGGATCGATCCCGATGCCCGAGCCCTCGTAGCGGGGCTTGACGATGGCCGGAAACGGAAACGGCAGCGCGGCTGGCAGCTCGTCGGGAGTAGCGGCCGCCACCCAAGGAGGAGTCCGAAGGCCCGACGCCAACGCCAACCGCTTGCACGCGAGCTTATCCAGGCCCAGGACCAGAGCAGCCGGACCTGAGCCGACATAGGGGATCCGGCGAGCCTCGAGGAGGACCGGCACCCAGGCTTCCCGGCAGCGTCCGCCGGCGCCTTCTGCGATGTTGAAGACCAGATCCACGGGGCAACCGGTGCGCAGCCATTGAAGGAGCTGCTGTGCATCGCCGATGAGCACCGGTTCATGTCCGAGCGCCTGGAGGGCGGCGCTGATGACCGCCAACGTCTGTGGCGGGTCGAACTCCGCCTGACGGGGGTCGGTCGGATCGGTTTGCAGGTCGTAAGTCAATCCAATGCGCATAACTTTTGCTTCGCAAATTTCGTCAGGTTCGTTATAGTAAATGCCTCACGCAAGCCCGTCGAGGCGCGGATCGATAGTATACCAATTCAGAAATTTCACGAGGTGAAATTTCTCTGCGGAGGTGGTGGAACTGGCAGACACGCAGGTCTCAGAAGCCTGTCCCGCAAGGGGTGGGGGTTCAACTCCCCCCCTCCGCATCGCTCGCTTCATGATACATGCTCTGGCTCGCTCTATAGGAGGGGGAAACGCGGTTTCCCCCTCCTATCGGTCGTCCGCCATCAGAGTTCGAGGGGCGGACTCCCTGGTCTCCCCTTTCCTCAGTGGAAGTCTACGGAAGACGCCGACAGTTAAGGCGGAAAGAGAAAACGTGGTTTTCTCTTCCCGCGCCTATCGTTTTCCTTAGAGGAGTTCTTGAAGGTGAGGTTATAGATGCCGAATAAGACACCGCGAGCGCTAACGATTTGTGGAAGTTGGGTGTTCCTGCTTGGCGTTGCGCCTCTCTTTAAGGCAGCCTTCGCTTTCCTTGCCGTTCTTCCAAGAATTCATGAACTTGGCCTTGCGAACTCTTATGTAATTGCATCGCGTCTTGGATTTCTCACTGTCTTCGGATGGGTGTTCGTCTCCCATTCTCTGCAAGAGGTCTTACTCCTAAGCCAGCGAGTCAACATGTTCGGCATTGCGGCAGTCGCACCTGAAGCAGTGGTCCTCTTTGTTGCATGGGGCAGCCCTCTTCTGTTGTTTCTTTCTCCCTCTGCACGAGCGTACTTCCGACAACCAGATCGTCTTAAAGAAGGCGCTATTTGATGAAGACGATCACCGTTACGGAGGAACTGGAGACAAAAGGGCGAGACGACTGCATCGACATCACGGAGGTGGTGCGGACGGCGGTCGATCGTGCGAAGGTTGATCAGGGGCTGGCGACGGTGTTTGTGACGGGCTCGACGGCGGGCGTCACAACGGTCGAGTACGAGCCGGGCCTCGTGAAGGATTTACAAGAAGCGCTGCGGCGGCTCTTCCCCGAGAATCTCCGCTACGCCCATCACGACACCGGTGGGGATGACAACGGGTTCTCGCACTTGCGGGCCTCATTCATCGGCCCTTCGCTGAGCGTGCCGATCGTGGAGGGCCGTTTGCAGCTCGGGACCTGGCAACAGATCGTCCTGCTCGATTTCGATACCCATCCCCGTACGCGCTCCTACCTCGTGCAGATCCTTGGCGACTAGGGGTCAGACCCCTGCCGAAAACTTGCCGGCTTCCTGCGGGGGTCTGATCCATCCTCACCTGATACGGCGGTAACGCTTCGCAAGCGCGACATACTTCCCGACCCACCGGCGGATATACGCGAGATCCTTCTCGGTGATCTTCCGCACCACGCGTGCCGGCGCGCCCACGGCGAGCGTTCGCGGCGGGATCTCGGTCTTTTCCAGCACCACGCTGCCCGCTCCCACGATCGCTCCGGCGCCGATATGCGCGCCGCTGAGCACGATCGCGCCGATGCCGATCATGGCGCCGGTCTCCACGACACAGCCGTGCAGGTTGGCGTGGTGGCCGACGTGGACATGGTGGCTGATCAGGCAGGGCGATTCGTCATCGACGTGAAGGATCGAGCCGTCCTGGATGTTCGTCCCCTCGCCGATCTCGATGCGGTTGACGTCTCCCCGCAGCACAGAGCCGAACCAGATGCTGCTGTCCTTGGCCAGCCGGACCCGGCCGATGATCGAGGCGCCGGGCGCCACAAACGCCTCCGGATGGATCGCCGGGCGGTAGCGTTGAAACGGCAAGATGATCGGCGAGCGCGAGTCAGCGGTACGATGGGATGTCGTCATGATCGGAACTCCTCGGATCGAGGTGTGAGGTGGGAGAGGCAAGGTGTGAGGAGTGAGGTGAGAGGAGTGAAGAACAAGCGCGTCCCCCGTCCCCCGTTTTCTTCTTTTCCTCACACCTCACACCTAATTCTTTTCTCACACCTCTCACCTGTTACGGCACGAGCCAGTCAGGTGGCCGGCGCTGCGCGGCTTTGCGCGCTGTGCGGATCGACGCCAGACGCTCGTCAACGCTCGAGCGCGAGGCGAGATCCGGCGCGTAGGCCTCGGCGATCGCCTGCCGTCTGACCTCCAATAACTCCAGCAGCCGCAGCTCGTCATCAGAGTGACTGTACCGCCCGGCCGAGACAGCGGCAGCGAGCTGCTCAGCCGAGAAGCGCATGATCCGCTCGGTCATCCATCGGCCTTCCGCCGGCGTCATCTCGTCAAACGCCAGATTCGGCACGTACGGCTTCCAGCGCCGCGGGTCGAATCTCGGCGAAAACCGCCCAACCGCGGGGCTGGCCGGTTGCTCACGGACGTCGCAGCCGCTCGAGTAGAGCCCGAACGTGAACAACTTCTTCGCCAGATCGCCGAGGTCCACATCGTACTGCCATCCCTGGCAAGGCGCCTTGGTGCCGTGGACCGGCTCGCCGCCGAGCGAGGTGCCGAAATCGATCAAGTAGCCCCTTCCCCATCCCCGCTGCCAGACCATCAACGAGTTGTGGTCCTTGGCATCGGTGTCGTTGAGCCAGGCGTAGGCGAGCCGCAGCCCTCGCAACTCGGCGCAGCGGCTGTACCGCTTGAAGGCGATGTGGCCGATGATGTCGCCGTCGATCATGCGGCTGGCCGAGACCCGGATCAGGCCTTGGCGTTGGTGCGCGGCGAGGAGCTGGCCGAGCTCGTCCTGGAGCTCGTGCTCGCGGAGCGACAACTTCGGGTCGATGGCAAGCTGGCTGGGCGCAAAGGCGACGATTTCATAGCTCGGCACAAAGTACCCGAGGGCATAGAGCAACTTGCTCGTCACCACCTCCGCACTGGTCACGAGCTCAGGATAATCCGGAGCATCCAGCTTGAACAGGTATCGGTCGCCTTTCGCGTCCGTGACGAAGAATCCGGCGGTCTTGCCTTCCCCTTTCATCTTGGTGATCGTGAAAGGCGCCTTGGCCTCCTGGCCGGCTTTCGTCGGGCCCCGATGGATCTCCTCATCACTCATGGCGGCGATGTCGCGATTCGTGAAAAAGCTCGTATCGGGAACGCCCGTGCTGGTCAAATCACACGCGGCCAGTGGCCGGCCCGCCAGCTGCCGTCCGATGCGCAGCGGGTTCAAGGCGCGGGCCACCCGAGAGAAAACGGTCGAGTCGAGCAGATGCCAGGCGACGGAGTGCAATTGGAGCTGGGGCTTGGCCGTGACCATGCACGGTGACAATTGCCCTACCCGGCTCACATGGGCGCAGCCCGCCGCGAGGACGAGTAGCAAGCCTAGTCCGTAGTCCGTAGTCCGTAGTCGATGGCTAGCAGGGTGCTGAACAACTCCCTCGTTCGAGGTTCGAGGTTCAAGGTTGGAGGAGGCCCGATTCGCCACCGTCGAGACATCGTCTTTCCCTCGAACCTCCAACCTCGAACCTTGAACCAAACCGGGGTTTTTCCGCAGCCTGCTAGGTGTGAGGTGAGAGGTGTGAGGTGAGAAGAGACGACAAGCCCAGCGTGGCCGGCCACCAACCGCAAGCCACAACCTGCGAGCCTCACGTTTCATGCCACCAACCCCGAGAGCCTGTAGCCTGCAAGTTGCAACTTAGTGCTCCGTCGAAACGCTTCGGGCAGCGGGTGGCGAGTCGTGCGGTGAGCGGCACGTTGAAACTTCGAGCGGGCACGGTGCCCGCGGAAGTCCGCGGCGAGCGAGAAGTTTCCTCGAGCGCCGCGCGCCACGGTCGCCGCCTCCGCAGGCGGCGACACTTCCTCGCCATCCCGCCGCTGCGC
>JACPXS010000113.1 GCA_016196415.1 Candidatus Omnitrophota bacterium | reverse complement strand
TGAACTCCTCCTCCAGCGATCGGAGTGCAGCCTGCGCCTCTTCCCAGCGCTGTCTGCGTCCCAGGCGGTGATGGACGATCACGCGGCCGCCGAACCGCCAGGAGCGCCGGTCCCACCGGTCCCCGCGCGCGCTCACCAGCCGGCCGCGGGGCGCGTCCCCTCCGCCGAGCAGCCGCTGCAAATCATCAATGACCCACGAGTCGTTCAAGAGCCAATCCACCAGCGGCTGGTACTGGGGCTCGGTGCGGACATATTGCTTGACCGCGCCTGCGACGCCTTCTTGAACGGCCACCGCCTCCATGGCCGGCATGGCGGGACAGTCCGAGAGCGCTAGAAATCGGCAACTCTCCAGTTGTTGAGCGCTCAACGCCTGCCGGCAACGCGCAAGCGTCTGCCGATCCCGCACCACCAACGCCTCAGCCAAGGGACCGAGCGCGGCTTCAACAATATCTTCGTAGCCCGGGGCGGCTTGCACCACATCCACGAGCGGACCAATCAATCCCTCAATCCCCTGGGTCATCAACGCCTTGACCGTCTCAGGAAACCCTTCGTAGCGCTGCCAGAGATCTTCCAAGAGCGCGACCTGGGCCCGTTGGCTGGCCACATCGTCTCGGAGCTGCTGGAGACGACCCATCAAGGCGTGACGCCGCGCGGCGGCTGCATCTAAGGTCTGCTGGACGCTCGCGGTGCGGCGCTGGCTCTCCTCGTGCTGCGCCTTCAGCGCGTCGCGCTCCTGGAGGATCGCTTCACACCGGCGCCGCGCTTCGCTGGCCCGAGCCTCGTCTTGCGCGCGCTGCTCTTCCAATCGGCCGACTCGCGCCTCAAGGCCCTGCAACCGAGAGGTCGTCTCGGCAAGCTGATTGCGCTGATGGGATGCGTCGGCGGCCGACTCGAAGAGCTGCGCTTTCGCCGTCTGGATGAGCCGCTCCGCATCGGCGATCGCCGATTCCAGCGCCGTCAGTTCCGCGCTGCCCTGCCCCACCTGCTCCTGAATCGCCGCCGCCTGCGCACGCAGCTCGGTCTCTCCGCCGCGGGAGCGAATCATCTGCTCGTCACGTTGAGCCAGCCGCTCGCGCTGCTCGATCTCTTCGCGCTCGATCTGCTGACGCTGCTGACTGATCTCTTCGATCCAGCGCGTCTTGAGCGCAAACTGCGCCTGGTGCTGCTCGATCCGGCTGGCGCACTCGACGGACGTGGCGCGCAGCTCCTGGAGGGCTTGCTGAATCGCGGACACGCTCGCGTTACGCGCTTCGAGCGACGCGACGTGGCTCTGCTTCTCTCCTTCAAGCGCCTGGCGTTTGGCATCGAGCGCCTGGAGCTGTTGCTCGAGCTCGCCATAGCGGGCCTGGCCGGAGGAAAGCTCATCCACGGCGAGCCGAAGCTCAAGCTGCTTCAGCTCCTCCCACTGGGCTTTGTACTGCCGCGCCTTGTTGGCGGCTCGCTCCAGCGCCCCGAGTTGCCGGCGGACCTCGCTGATAATATCGCCGATTCGCACGAGGTGCTCTTCCGTCTCATCGAGCCGGCGGATCGTCTCCTGCTTTTTCGCGAGATACTTCGCGACCCCGCTCGCCTCTTCAAATACCGCGCGGCGCTCCTCCGGCTTCGAGGAGAGGATCATATCGATGTGCCCCTGCTCAATGATGGCGTAGGTGCCCCCGCCCAATCCCGTCCCGAGAAAGAGCTCCTGGATGTCTTTCAGCCGGCAGGGGCTCTGGTTGATGAAGCACTCGCTCTCGCCCGAGCGGAAGACCCGGCGGGCGATGGTCACTTCGGTGAAGGCAATCGGCAAGAGCCCCTGCTCATTGGCGATGGTCAGATTGACTTCGGCCATCGAGAGGGGAGCTTTGCGGTCGGTCCCGTTGAAGATGACGTCCTCCAGGCGCGGCGCGCGGACGTCGCGGGGGTTATGCTCCCCCAGGACCCAGCGAATGGAGTCGACGATGTTCGATTTACCGGAACCGTTTGGGCCGACGATGGCCGTCACGCCGGGCTCAAAGTGGATGGTCGTTTTGCTGGCAAACGACTTGAACCCGAACACTTCCAATTTCTTCACGCGCATGTCAGTGGCGAAGGGGCTGAGTGGCGAATGGGCCCAGCGGTAGTAAACCGGCTGAGTGGCGGGTTGAACCGACGAGGGCTTCCCTCACTGGGCCACCTGGCCACTTCGTGATTACCCGACGATGTCCTCGCCGCCATCAGTTCCAATGACGTTTCCCGTCACCCAATCCGCGCCTGAATTGGAGAGCGCGGCGATGGCTTTGGCGACATCGTCCGGCGTGGTGAGGCGGTGGTGGGGATTGCGCAGCTTGGCAAACTCCATCATCTGCTCATTGCCGGGGATCGTGCGCAGCGCCGGCGTGTCGGTCACCCCGGCCCGAATGCAATTGGCGGTCGCGCCGTACGGGGCCAGCTCCATCGCAAGCTGGCGGACGTGCGATTCCAGCGCCGCTTTCGCCGCGGAAACCGCCCCGTAGTTCGGCCACACCCGGCTGCCGCCGGAGCTCGTCATGGCAAACACTCGAGAGCCCCTTCCGAGCAGCTTGCGCGCGGCTAATTCCTGCACCCAGTAGACTAGGCTGTTGGCCATCACATCCAGGGTCATCTCCATCTGATCCTTGGTGAGCTGATCTTTCGGATCAGGTCTCAGGTACGGCTTGAGGGTTCCGAATGCCAACGAGTGCATCAGGATGGTGATCAGGGATCCACCCAGCTTCGGCTGCACCTGATCAAGCACGTCCTGCCGTTTGGCCGGATCGGCGGCGTTGACGTTGAAGAAGAGCGCCTGCACGCCACGGGCCTGAATGGTGTTGACCAGCTCCTCAACGTTCGCCAGGGTGGCCCGGCGATCGAGGTGGACGCCGATAATGTGCATGCCGTGCTGCGCCAGCTCTCGCGCGGTGGATGCCCCGAACCCGCTGGAGGCCCCCAAGATCAACGCCCACTTCCCTGCAAGGCTCCCCGTCGTCATGTTGCCCTCCTCACCACGCACGATGAGCCACGCAATCCGCGATAAGCGAAGGAGACACGCAGCGTTTGGTACTCGTCATGTGTGGCAGGGCCTGCGATCGAGCCGGGCACCCCGCCTCTCGGCGGGGTCGGCGACGGCCGGCCGCCAGCGCGTCAGGCATTTCGCGTCCACCCTGATGGTGGACGCTACAGGAGTGCCGCACGCCGCAGGCGGAGGCCCGCTGCGCGACCCCTGCTCTGCCTCGACTGCGCTCGGCATTCGTCCCGAGCGAGGTAACGCCGAGTCGAGGGACTCCGCGTCACTCGCCACACGTGACCAGTCCCCAGCGTTTCGTCCCCTGGACACGGATCGGCTGCCCAGCTTAACATCGACCACACACCGACGCAACGACATTTTTTGTCCTACGAAAATCCCGCTCGCCGCCTTGGCACTCAGCCATTTCGTCGCTTCGCCGCGTGGCGCGGCTCACGGCGAGTATTCAACCGCCAGCCGAAACCGGACTTCGCTCGCGCCTGAGCCCTCGGGAAACGGCGGAAACGGCTGCGCCTCCTCCAAGGCTTGCTTGGCGGCCTGGATCAATGGCTCGCCTTGAGGGCTCGTGATGCCAGGCTCACCGACCAGCGACCCATCATGGCTCAGGACGAATGAGAACACCGCCGAGCCTTTCGGTAACGCGGCGGCTCGGAACTGACTGATGAGGTGCGCTTGCAGGCGCTGGCGAATCGCCTCACGATAGGCCGCAGGAACGGGTTCCCGCAGGGTCACTTCGGGCAATCCCTCGTTGGCGCGTTCGGCGACCGTCGGCGGCACATAGGCTGAGCCGTCCGGCATGAGGATGCGCGGGGTCAAGAACACCACCAGCTCCGTCTTTTTCTTGAGATCGGTCGAGCCGCGAAAGGGAATCCCCACCACCGGGAGATTCCCCAGGAACGGGATGCGGCTGTCGGTCCGCTCATTTTTGGTCTCGATCAGGCCGCCGATGATCACCGTCGAGCCGCTTTTGACCAACACGGTGGTCTCCGCTTCGGTTGAGGAGACAATGGGGATGCGGTTGGTCTGGAAGGTCTCGACCTTCGACGTGCTGACCTCCGGCCGGATCTTCATCTGGATGTGCCCATCGTGCTTGATGTTTGGGGTCACGTACAGCTTGGTCCCCACGTCCACGAATTGGATCTCCGGGGAAGACACCGTGGAGCCGGTCGCCGGCACGGTGGTCGTCACCGTCACCACCGCTTCTTTGGTCCCGACGAGGATCTTCGCCTCTTGGTTATTCGACACCATGATGCGCGGATTGGAGAGCGTTTCCGTCTTCGCAATTTTCTTGAGCGCCTCGACAATCACCTGGGTGTTGCCGCTCGGCGCGGAGAGGAGCTTGACCGCCGCCCCGGTGACGGATCCGGTCGCGACATCCCCGCTGATCACATCGAAGTTGCTTCGCAGCGTGGTATCCACGCCGCTGAGGACCTTCTGCCAGTCAATCCCCAGGTCCATCTGATCGCTGAGCTCCACCTTGAGGATCTTGGCCTCGATGAGCACCTCCCCGTCCGGCGTATCGAAGGCGCGAACCAGCTGATCCACCTTCTGGAGCACCTCGGGGAGGTCCGACACGATCGCTTTGTTGGTCCGAACGTCGAACGTGAACGTCCCGACCGGTGAAAGCAGCTCTTGGACCTTCTCTTTAAGTTTTTCCGCCTCGGCGTAGTTCAGGGGGTAGACGCGCGTGGCCGTCGGTCGATCAAGCTGCTGCAACAGCTCCTCCATCTCGTGGAGCCGGGCGGGGATGTCGGTCAGGACGAGGGTGTTCGTCGCCTCATCCGCGACCACCCGCCCCACCGACGATTTGAGCTGGTTCAGCACGGCCGCCACCTGCACCACCTTCGCGTACCGAATTGAGTGGACCGCGCTGCGCGTGCGGTCCTGGAATTTCTCGCCGTAGATGAGCTCGTAATCCCGCGCCATCATCACGGTCACGATGTCGCCCCGACGCTCATAGGCGAGGTCGTTCGCGGCGACGATGAGTCCAAAGGCCTCCCAGACATCAACCTCGTTGACAAAAATGGTGACCCGGCCGCTGACGTTCCGTCCCGCGATGAAGTTCAGCCCGCTTTTTTGGGAGAGCAGCTTGAGCACATCGAGGATATCCACGCCCTTGAGATCCAGCGAAATGCGCTGGCTCGCTTGGACCGATCCCTCACCGGGAAGCGACGGCTGCGCCTGCGCGCGCATCCCAAGGCTCAGGAAGATCACCATCAGCCCCGCCCCGCCCCATCGACTCATGAGCCCCTCACCTCCTCTCATCCAGCTGCTCGTAGTGCATCAGTTTGACGGGTGACGCGGAGCCGTGGCCCCCACCTGCCCGCAGCCGACGACGGCGAGAGTCCGGCGCGGCGAGGACAGGTGGGGTGGCGCAGCGGCAGGCCCTGCCAAACTGATGTACGACCCGGCTGCTCCATCACAGCGTCAGCTCAATCTGCTCTCCCTGGAACTTGAGAATCACGCGATTCTCCAGGATGTGGTCGAGCACGGCTCCCTCGACGACCCCCTGGCCCGCCGTCACGAAATACGTCTTGCGGGTCTGCGTATCTTCAATGATCGCCTGTGGGGGGTTGCCGGAGACAATGCCGGTGAGCGTTAACCGCGAGACGAGCTGCTTGGCGGCCTCGCTAGGCGGCTGAGCCACCTGAGCCGAAGCAGGCGCCGAACCCGCAGGAAAGGCGAACAACGACTGGGGAGCGCTTCCCACCAGCGACGGCATGTTGAGCGGTTGAGACGCCGTGACCGCTTCGTCAGATGAGCCGCTCGGAGAGGGAGGAACCTCCACAGCCGGCAGCGGGCGCACCGCTTGGACGATGAGGCAGATGAGCTCCACGCACACGATCATTCCCAACACGCCCATGGCAAGACCAGGCCACGCTACTCGCCTGGCGAAGGCCGTCCTCCCAGTCGGCACCGCAAGATGGACCGTCGCCCCCTCGCTCTGGGGCGGGCCTGCCGGCTCCCGGGGAGCCGTTGCGCTCTTGCCTCGAATGAGGTTGAGGAGCCGTTCCTCAGGAGGCGGTTTCACGGACCCATCGGGACTCATCACGAGTCAGCTCCTCGATGAGCGCCTCATCGACCATCGACTGGTCGTGGATCACCAGCGCCTCAAGCGCATTGTGGCACACCAGGGCGATCTGGCGCGGGTAGCCTTGGGTGAACCGGTGCACGGCGCGAATCGCCGCCGGCGAGAAGAGCTGCCGGCCGTCGGACAGGCCGGCCGATTGCAAGCGGAAGTGAATCATGGCGCCGGTCTCCTCTTCGCTCAGCGGATTGACGATGTACTTGAGCGCGACGCGGTCGATGAAGTTCCGGATCCGCCTGAGGCGCCCCAAGAGCTCCATCTGCGCGAAGATCACGACCTGCAGCAGCTTGAACTCATTCGTCTCGTAGTTCAGCAACACCCGGAGGCTCTCCAGCATGTCGAGCGACAGCTTCTGGCCTTCATCGACCATGAGGACGGTCGTCTGGCCCTCGACGACTCCCCGCTGGAACAGATGGTGCTCGATCGCCTCGCGGCAGTCGAGCGTCGACTTCAGGAGCGATCGCGCGCCGAGGAGCCGGGCCAGCTGGAGGAGGAATTGGTACTCGGACTCAAAGGAGGGATCAAGGATCATGTGGAAGGCAAAGCCGTCTTCTTGAGGAAACCCGGAGACCAGCGTGCGCGCAAGCGTGGTCTTCCCGGCGCCCACATCGCCGAGGATCAGCGAGAGCCCTCGGCGCAGCCGGATGGCGATTTCCAAGCGGGCTAAGGCCTGAGCGTGGGAGGTGGAGCGGAAGAAAAACGCGGGATCAGGGCTCGTGGAAAAAGGTTCCTTATCAAAACCTAATATCTTAAAATAACTCATACAGCGCTAATTCTATCTTTTTCCATTCAACATCTTACAGATTAATCTCAAAGGATATCCCTCTTCTAATAACTTTGAGAGCTTATTAACCCTC
>JACPXS010000112.1 GCA_016196415.1 Candidatus Omnitrophota bacterium | reverse complement strand
GCCGAGCAAATTGACCGCCAGCCGTTGCGCGCGTCCGCCAGGATCGTGCCGCCCCCAGGTGGCCCCCTCCCGCTCCACCAGCGTGCGGAGCGCCGTCACGACGTCCGGGCCGATCTGCCGCAAACTCTGCGCCGCGGCATCGCGCACCACCTCCTCCGGATCGTAGAACCGCTGCACCAGCGCGTCGGTCGCCGGTTTCGCGGCTGATCCAGCCTCCCCCAGGGCCTCGGCGGCCTCCAGCCGCGCGTGGGGATCTGGATCATCGAGCCGGGCGATCCATGAGTCGATGGAACGCCGAGGTTCGACGGCCATGTCTGGCGAGAAGGCCAGCCCATCCTTGCCATCGCCGTCCGCCGGTGGCCGCATCGCGCTGAGGAACACGGCCAACTCGGAGCCTGGCGTGGCGGCGAAGTGCTCCAGCACCTGATCGACGGTAAGATCGGCGATCTCCTCCGCGACCCGGACGAGCGCCACGCGCCTCCAGGGGCCGTCCGCCAGCGGGCGCGTCGCCAGTAGCACATGCCGACGGACCGGACCGTTTGGGACCGGTTCGTCCAACAGCAGCGCCGCGTCCGCGTGGCTGTCCGCATTAAAATCGCCTTCCAGATAGGATCCGGTGTTGTAGACCGTGGTCACGAGCCCGGTCTCCCAGGCCCGCTGGCCCTCAGGTGTCAGACTGGGAAAACATGCCTGCGGCAGCTCCGGCGCCAGGGTCCGCAAGTCGAGAAACGTCTGAAGGTCCATCCGGAAGCCGAAGCGCACACGATCATCTGGTGCCGCAGCCACGTGGAGCGGCCACCCCAACGCCAGCCCGACCAGCACGAGCATCGTCACTGAGATGTGCCGTCGCATGTCTGCTCCTGCCTTGTGAGACACCAGCCCAGGCGCAAAAGTTCCATGGAAGAAATCAGTGCCTGTCCCCGATATTCGATCCAGGGGTCACGGATCGGATTCGGATGGGGGAAGGAGACGCAAGGTCTTGGGCCCCACGGATGGCATGCGCACGGCAGCCACGCCAGTGGGAAGAATCGCGCGCACTTGTTTGAGATCCAGATAGCCCCGAACTTTTAGCTTCAGAACCTGCTGCTCAAAGACGAGAAATTCCTTCGAACCCAGGCTCGCCACCTTGAAAGACAGGACGTCTTTCACCATCTGGATTTCAAACGGGTTGACTTCGTACGTGATTGAGTAGGTCGTCCCCTCCTGCTCGGGGATGCCGACCGGATCCGACCACGCAGCCGACCCAGCGGCCATACACAACATGACTCCAATACATCCCGCCAATCGCAGCCTGGGCATCATGCCTCCACGTTACAGCAGCGGCAGGTAGGTTTTCAGCTCGTAGTCGGTGAGGGCCTGGCGGAAGCGGGTGTGCTCGATCTTCTTGTTCCGCAGGAACGACTGGAAGACGTGCTCGCCCAGCGCCCGGCGCAGAAGCTTGCTGCCTTCCGCAAGCGCAATCGCCTCCCCCAGACTGCCGGGCAGTTGGGTAATCCCCCGTCGCGCGCGCTCCTCATCGCTGAGCGCAAACACGTTCTCCTCCGTCGGCGTCGGCAGCGCATACTTTTTCTCGATCCCCTCCAGCCCGGCCGCCAGGATCACGCTGAAGGCGAGATACGGATTGCAGGCCGGATCCGGCGAGCGCAGTTCGATGCGCGTGGCGGCCTCCTTGCGAGGCTTGTACATGGGAATCCGGATGAGATCCGAGCGGTTGTGCTGCGCCCACGTCACGTAGACCGGCGCTTCATACCCCGGCACCAGGCGCTTGTAGGAGTTGACCCACTGGTTGAGGACCAGCGTGATTTCCGGGGCGTGCGTGAGGAGCCCGGCCAAAAACTGCTTCGCGGTCTTGGACAGGCGGAGCCGATCCTTCGCTTCGTAGAAGGCGTTGCGATCGCTCTTGAAGAGCGAGACGTTCACGTGCATACCCGAGCCGTTCCGATCGGCCAGCGGCTTCGGCATGAAGCTGGCGTAGACGCCGTTTTTGAACGCGATCTCCTTGACGACAAGCCGGTAGGTCATGACGTTGTCGGCCATCGTGAGCGCATCGGTGTAGCGGAAATCAATCTCGTGCTGCGAGGGCGCCGCTTCGTGGTGGGAGTATTCGATCCCAATGCCCATCTCTTCCATCGAGAGGATGATGTCGCGGCGCAGGTCCGAGGCGGCGTCCAGCGGCGTCAAGTCGAAGTAGCCGCCCACATCCAGCGGCACCGGGGATTCAGCGCTCTTGAAGAAGAAAAACTCCAGCTCCGGCCCCACATAAAAGGTAAACCCGAGCCTGCCGGCCTGCGCCAGGTTGCGCTTGAGCACGTAGCGCGGATCGCCCTCGAAGAGCCGGCCGCCCGGGTAGGTGACATCGCAGAACATCCGGGCGACGGCGTTTTCCTTCGGCCGCCATGGGAGCAGACAGAAGGTGTTCGGATCAGGGAGAGCCAGCATGTCCGATTCATCAATACGGGCAAAGCCTTCGATCGCGGAGCCGTCAAATCCCATGCCTTCTTCCAGCGCCTGCTCCAGCTCATCGATCGTGATCGCAAAGCTCTTGAGGAAACCGAGGATATCCGTGAACCAGAGCCGGATAAACCGGACGTCGTGCTCTTTCGCCAGGCGCAAGACGTATTCTTTGTCTTTCCTCAAGGGACGTTTAGCGACTGCGGGCATGGGGCACACTCCGTGAACGCATGGGGTTTTCCTCTACGATCTTCGCAAGCGCTGTCGCGACATGATGCAACCACTCCCGTAAAAATTGGGGACGCTTCTATTTCTCTCTCAGCACGCACCCCAGAGAAAAATAGAAACGTCCCCAATTTCCCTCGGGGCGCTTCAACGTCTGGGATCAGACGTCAAAGTAGAGGTAGAACTCGTACGGATGTGGGCGGAGACGGATCTTGTCGATCTCCTGGCGCTTGTACTCCAACCACACCTCGATGACATCCTTCGTGAAGACATCACCCCTGAGCAGAAACTGATGATCGCGCTCCAGGGCGTCGAGCACCTCATCGAGCGACCCCGGGACCTGTTTGGGCGCTTTGCCCGGCGGCAGCTCGTACAGGTTCTCATCAACTGGCTGGCCCGGATCGATCCGGTTCTGGATCCCATCCAACCCCGCCATGAGCATGGCCGCGAACGTGATGTAGGGGTTGCAGGATGGATCCGGCGCGCGGAATTCCACCCGCTTGCTCTTCGGGTAGCTCACGTAGACCGGGATCCGGCAGATCGCCGAGCGATTACGGGCCGAGTACGCGAGGTTCACCGGCGCTTCAAAACCTGGCACGAGCCGCTTATACGAGTTGACCGTTGGGGCGGCAAACGCGAGGATGGCGGGGGCGTGCCTGAGAAGGCCTCCGATATACCACTTGCACATTTGGCTGATGAGCGCATAGCCGTTCTTGTCGAAGAACAGGTTGGCGCCCGCCTTGGCGAGGCTCTGGTGGGTGTGCATCCCGGAGCCGTTATCCCCGAAGAGCGGCTTGGGCATGTACGTCGCCACCTTGTGGTGTTTGCGGGCGACGTTCTTGGTGACGTACTTGAGCATCATGAGGTGGTCGGCCATTTTGGTCAGGGTCGCGTAGCGCATGTCGATCTCCGCCTGGCCAGCGGTGGCCACCTCGTGGTGGTGTTTCTCCACGGGGACCCCGGCAGCGCGCGCTGTGTTCATGATCTCGCTACGGATGTCCTGGAAGGTATCATGTGGAGGCACCGGGAAGTACCCTTCCTTGTACCGGGACTTGTAGCCAAGGTTCGGGTGCTCCTCTCGTCCGGTGTTCCAATCGCCCTCCCCCGAGTCCACGAAGTAGTAACTGGAGTTCTCGGTCGAGTCGAACCGGATGTCGTCGAAGATGAAGAACTCCGGCTCCGGCCCCCAGTAGCTCACATCCGCAATCCCGGTTTTCTTCAGGTAGCGTTCGGCCTTCTTCGCGATGTAGCGGGGATCGCGGCTGTAGGGCTCTTTCGTGAGCGGATCGTAGATATCACAGACAAGGCTCAGGGTCGGGCTGTCACAGACCGGATCCAGGACCGCGGTGTTCGGGTCCAGAAACAGGTTCATGTCGGATTCCTGGATCTTCTGGAATCCCCGGATGGAGGAGCCGTCAAACCCGATCCCGTCCACCCAGATCCCCTCCTTGGCGCTCTGGGCCACCTCTTCCACGGGAATCGAGAAGTGCTGCCACAACCCCGGCAGGTCGTTAAACTTCAGGTCCACGACCTTGATGTTGTGCTGCTTGATGATCTGCCAGACCCGTTTCACCGCCTCCTCTGTAATGGGTGCGGTGAGCTTGGAATTCACCGCGCCGTCAGCACTCACCGCGCGGCTGGGTGCCACCCGGCTCGGTGACCGACGAGCTTGAGCGACTGTCACTCTTGCCATCGAGAACCTCCTTGGTTGGTGGGTGAACCTGGTAGTGCGGGCCTCACGACGTCCCCGGGAAGGACCCGTGTAGTATACCAGCCGTCCTACCCAGGTCAACCGGTTTCGGGTGGTGTCAGAGCGCCTCTCAAAATGACCCTGGGCGCTCTGGCTCGAGGCTCAAGGTTCGAGGCACATGCGTTACCCTCGAGCCTCCAGCCTAGAGCCTTAAGCAACGCTCATTGTGATAGAGATTCTTGATTTCCCGGGGCCTGCGACCGAGCCGGGGGACCCGCGAAGCGGGGAGGCGACGGCCGGCCGCCAGCGCGTCCGGCATTTCGCGTCCACCCTGATAGTGGACGCGACAGGAGTGCCGCCCGCCGCAGGCGGAGGCCCGCTGCCTGCCGAAGCCTCGGCGCAGGCAGGCGCCACCCCCCCTGTCCTCGCTGCGCCGGCTCACCCTCGAGGGGTTAGATCGCGCCTTGGCCGCGCTCGCCCGTGCGGATTCGAACGACGTCCCGGATGTCCGTCACGAAGATCTTCCCGTCACCGACGTCACCGGTCTTCGCGGCTTTTGCGATTGCCTGGAGGATTTGCTCCGCGTCGGCGTCGCCCGCGACGATTTCCAGCTTGATCTTCGGGAGGAAGTCCACCGTGTAGGTATCTCCGCGCCACTGGCGGGTGACCCCCTTTTGCTTGCCATGCCCCTGCACTTCGGTCACCGTGACGCCAGCGTAGCCAACCTTGTCGAGGGCCTTGCGCACCTCGTCGACTTTTTCAGGTCGCACAATCGCTTCGATCTTCTTCATCGCGTGGCTCGCTCCTTGGTCTCATGCATGTGGTTACTTCGAAAGCGGGGTCTCAGAAAACTTATCCAGCTTCACCCCGACATAGCCCGGCACGCCCATCTCCGGGACGTCTAATCCCTGGACCTCCACCGTGGGATCAGTTCGCTGCCCCACGACCATCTCGATGAACTTGAAGACAATCACGGAGATCAGGCCGACGTAGACAAAATTGGCCAGCACCCCGATGCATTCCGCGACGAACTGCGAGGGGCATCCATAGAACAGCCCTTTCACGGTACCCGCTACGCCGTTCCAGCCATCCCCATAGGTGCCGTCGGCGAACAGCCCAAGAGACAACACACCCCAGGCCCCGTTGACGCCATGCACCGAGATGGCCCCGACCGGGTCGTCGACCTTGAGCACCCGCTCAATGAAGTAGACGGATTCCACGACGAGCACGCCGGCCACCAACCCAATGATGCACGCGCTGATGGAGTTGACGAACGCACACGGTGCGGTAATGGCGACCAAGCCGGCGAGCATCCCGTTACACATCATGCTCGGATCGGGCTTCTTCGTGCGGATCCACCACATCCACAACGTAGCCGCCACCGCCCCGGTGGCAGAGGCGAGCATCGTATTCGTCGCGATGACCGCGATGCGCAGATCCGCACCCGCAAGGGTGGAGCCGGGGTTAAATCCAAACCATCCAAACGCCAGGATGAACGTCCCGATGATAGCCATCGGGATGCTGTGCCCAGGAATCGCATTGGGGCTGCCGTCTTTGTTGTACTTGCCGATGCGGGGGCCCAGCAGCCAGGCGAAGACGAGACCAATCACGCCGCCGGTCATGTGCACGACGGAGGAGCCGGCAAAATCCACGTGGCCGTGGCCGAGCCCGAAGGTTTGGCCGAGCATCGCCAGCCACCCCCCACCCCAGACCCAGTTTCCAAAGATCGGGTAGATGATCGTGCCGACAAACCAGCCGTAGATGAAGAAGGCGCTGTACTTCCACCGCTCGGCACAGGCGCCCGTCGGGATCGTGGCGGTGGTGTCCATAAACACCATCTGGAAGAGGAACAGCGCGAAGACCGCGACGTCATACGCGCCCCCGGTCAGCAAAAACCCTTTCGTGCCGAACAGCCCAAAGGATTTGCCAAAGAGGGTGAGGGTGGCCTCATGGTTCAGCCCGGCGTAGCCCCCCATCGTTCCGATCGCCCCTAAGCCTCCAAACATGAAGGCGAATCCGCAGAAATAGAAGCCCAGCATCCCCAGCGGATAGATCATGAAGTTCATCGCCATCGTATGCGCCACGTTCTTCGCGCGGGTCAGCCCCGTCTCCACCATGGCAAACCCCGCCTGCATGAACATGACGAGGAAGCCGGTGATGAGCGTCCACATCATGTTGATGGCGACCCGGTTGTGGCCTACGGCGTTCGCCAGTTCTCCCATCGTCGGCTGACCAGCCGTGGCCGCCGGCACGTCGATCGCCATCCCCGTGTTGGCCCCGCCGGGGTCCGGCGCGCGCTCAGCCCACGCCAGCGCAGGCAAGATCACACTGGCTCCCACCATGGCCAATAGGAACACGCTGCAAGATTTCCTCCAAGAGCCTTTCACCATTTCTGGTTGCCTCCTTGATCTGGGTTCTCTCGTGACCCTTCCGTCCGTTCAGAAGGGCGCGATGAACTCCATGGCGATGCTGTCTTGGTACGGCCGCTGGCCCACGTCCTGGCGGCGGAACACGTGCTCGCTGGCCTGGTCATGGCGGTACTCAAGGCGGCCGATGAGGTGCGGGTTCAGCTTGTACTCACTCGTCAGGGTCAATTCCCAGAGCTTGAGATCCCTGCCGGTAATCCCATTGATGGCGTTCGTGGCGACCGCGGCGGGGTTGAACGCGGTGCGGACTCCATCGGCGTCGTGGAACCATTCCGTCCGTGTGGCGACAGCCCACCGATCGGTCAACGCATACCGCGCGTACCCGGCGAGGCCAACCCAGCTGGCGTTGTCAAAGCCCAAGAGCACGCCATCTTTCTCGACCCCATAATCGAGGTTCAACTTGAGCTGCAGCGGATCGATGGGTTGATAGCTGGCGACGATATCAATGAGGTGACGCATGTGGCTATTGCTGCCAAGTCCCGTGGTCGCGGGTTGCGTGGCACTCGTGGTCTGTTCAGGCCCCACCATATAGTTTGCGGTCAGTGAGGTGGTCGGGGAGGGGGTAATGGTGAAGGACGTCTCGAGGGTTTTGCCTTCGTTGTTGTCATCCACCACGTCCCACCCGTTGTTGAGCCCCACGGTGGTGCTCAACCAGCTCGTGACCGGGTAGGTGGCGCGGACGCCGGTGTGCGTAAACGGGATGGCAAACCCAAATAAGAACGACCGCGAGATATTCCAGTCGTCCTTCGACTCGATGACCTCCGCCCCGTGCATGGTCGCAAACTTCCCGACCTTCACATCCAGGCCCTCGCCGAGGGGCGCCAGGTAGTCCACATAGGCGTCCTTCACATCGATCTCATCGGTGCCAAGGCCCAAGCCGGTGGTCACCGATCCCACGACTTCGGCATCGGTCCCAAGCAAGAGGGCCGTCTTGAATCCAAGCGGCGATTCGGAAGACACGGGCTTCTGTACCACCAGCTCGGCGTTGTTGATCATGAAGCTCTGGGACTGCGTGTCAAACACGCGCAGCGTGTTAGTCCGGGTCTGCGGCGTGTTGAAGTTGTATCCAAGGGAGGTGTCCACAAACCCGCCCATCTGGACTCCGTGGAGGCCGCTGGGAAGCTGGACGATCGCGTTCCCTGAAGCGGCGCCTGATCCCACCGCCTCTTGCTCTTCGACCTTGCGCTCGAGTTTTTCCAACCGCGCTTTCAAGACCTGAAGTTCCGCTTTGTCGCTTGCCATCGACGCGTCATCCGCGCGCACCGACATGGCCGCGCCGAGCACGCCGCATACCACGCATAGCCCCACGACCCACCTGTTGTTCATCCTGCTCCCCCCTTGTGTTGGCCCTATCGCGTTGGGCAGATGGCCATCACGCTACCCTGGTCACGTTACACGCGTATCACGGTGATGTTAATTCGGTGTTACATCGCGGTGAATTCAAAGCGGTACCCCGAGTCTCCGACCGGTTCAATAAACGTTCGCCCCTCGCGCTCCAGCTTGCTTTTGAGATGCCGGATGTGCTCATCAACCATGCGTAACCCGCCGGGGTCATGCCGCCCCAGGCCTTCTTCCAAGAGTTGACGTTTGTGCACGATTTGTCCGGCCCGGCCGGCGAGGTAGACCAGCAAGGCGTACTCGCGATAGGACAGGATCAGGGGACGGCCCCCGAGGAGCACCCGATACTGATCCAAGTCCACCACGAGATCCGCAAAGCGCAGGATGAGCGGTTCCGCCATCACCTCCACCGGCATGATGGCGGCCAGGATAGCGGCGGGATGTTACAGGGAGATCACAGAGGGGTTAAATCGCGGTAACGCGTGGGGGGGGTCAGACCCCAAAGCGGAAAGTGGGCGAGGTCCCGCTTGGGGTCTGACCCCAAGGGTGTGGATCGGATGCGCGCTTCAATCGCGATCCCCGCTCGAGGAGCTTCGATAGATATCCCTGCAGGACACTCATCTGGGGTAGATTCAGGGTCTCAAATGCGACGCCGTACTCATACTGACGTGGGGCCGTACGTCATGGCGCCAGACAATCGTGCCCTGGACCAAGCGCAAGGCGGGCACGGGGAGGTTGAACGTCATCCTGAGCGGTGTGCTCATCTTGAGAACCTCTTCGGTCCTGAAGCGCGCGCCCCCCATGCTTAGGTCTTTCACGCTGCCCATCCAATCAGTACCAGGCACTTCGGTGCGGGCGTAGTGGACAAACCACGTCTTCTGCACACGAGGAAATCGCCGTCGCTCCTGCTGCAGCGCACCGATGAGAACGGTCCTCTCCGTGTTCCACTCAGCGTGCATACGCATGCCCGAGGAGGTGCATGGCGCCGGTGGGTTGTTGCACTCCGCCGGCTGGCTCGAGGGTGACGGCAAACCCGTCATAGGACTCTCGTGCAGGCAGGTCCGGCACCCGCAGCACACCGCGGCCCTGCGCATCGATGCTGAAGAGGCCGGCGGGAATGGCCTTGGCGCCTGCCAGGGCCCACAGCTCATAGACCTGATCCGACGGGATCGGGGGCAGGCCTGTGGTGAGCAGAACGCCCTCCCGGGTGACCGGATTCCAGAGCAACCGGCCGCTTGCGCCCGGACTCGGGGGTAAGCCGCGAAGCTCCACGAGACGCGTGTTGGGATTGATTAAGAATTCCGTGAGAGGCTCCAGCTTCGTCAATTCATGACGAAGCTGGATGGTCAGCTCGATCCGTCGCGCCAGTTCTTGCTGCACGCTCCGCTGCGTCGTATGCGACATCACCAGTATGAAGCTCAGCGCCGCGACCGCCGTCACACCCACCGCCCACCCCGCCCATGGGATGCGGGGTTGGAGCACGGCCGCGGCCAGCAGGGGAGCGGGGAGCTGCTGCAGCACCCGCGTTTTCACCGCGGCAGGAGGCTCGAGCCGGGGAAGCGACTGCGGGATGAGCGTCAGCGTCTCGCGGATCTCGTTGAGGTGACGCGGACAGAGTTCACAGCCCGCCTGCAAGTGCGCCTCACACTTGGCGAGATCTTCCCCGTCAAGCGCGCCCAGGGCGTAGACTTCTACAGGTTCAAGCCACTCGTCGTGATTCATCCTGCCCTCGACCTGCTTGTGCTTGGAACTGCTTGCGTAAGTGGAGCAAGCCGTCGTGAATCCGGGTCTTCACCGTCCCAAGCGGCACGCCTACGCGGGCCGCAATTTCTGATTGCGTGAACCCCTCGAAGTAGGCCAACTCCAGCGCGGTGCGCTGCACGTCAGGGAGTTGCGCCAGCGCGCCCGCGATGATCTCGCGCTCCCCAAGGGGTGCCGCCGCTGGCACCTCTCCCTCGATCTCCTCGAGTTGCGCAGGCTCCTCCAACAACACGACGCGTTTCTCGCGTCGTTGACGCGATCGAAGGCGATCCAGCGCCCGGCTGCGCGTGATGGTGATGAGCCAGGCCTCAGGGCTGCCTCGCTCAGGCGCGTACGTCGCAGCGCGGTACCAGACATGCAGGAACACGTCTTGCAACAAATCTTCCGCATCGGATGATGCTCGCAGAAGGCGGATGGCAAAGGTGAAGACGAGGGAGGCGTAGCGGTCGTAGAAACACGTGAACGCCTCGCGGTCCCCGCGGGCCGTGCGCTGCAGAAGTGAGGCCGTATCTTGAGCGCGTTCACCACCCATCCCAATCCTTCTATCATAGAAGAGCGAGGGGCGCAATCAGAAACCGGCGCCCACCTCGGTGTTCCTCTGTCTTCAGGCATGGTAGGCAATCATGCACTGCTTCAGGAGCTGCTGCAGGGTGCGCTGGAGTGCAGGATCTTCCGTGCGCCGAATGACATGCCTCACCTCAACCGCATGGCGCACCAGTCGCGATGGGATCGACTGCTCAGTGCTCTTCGCGGCTGTTCCCAGCGTCTCTTGTAACTTGTGTGCTCTCATCAGGACTGCTCGCCGACTTCCCGTTGCGGTGCACCGCCTCCAGGGCTCGTAACAAGCAGGAGGCCAGCAGGTCGCTGTGTTGCTCGGCCCCATGCTCATCGGACAAGAGCAAGAATGTGGGTGCGGGCGACGGGGTCGGAGGGCCGTTGGACAGACGGCTGCCAGACAGCCGAACCCGTGTTTTCCCTCGAAGTACCACGAAGAGTCTCATGCCATCCTCCCCGGTTCGCAGGTCACGCTTCACGACCCTTCACTAGGTACTACGCCGTGGAGGAATGATCCGGATGCCACCTGCCAGAAAAATTCCGGGCTGTTCCCCATCCCCGGAACAACCCGGCGCTACGACGACCGCCCTGTGGGAGGCATCCGTGTTTGGCGTCTCTCCCTTGCTGTTCGGTATGCTGGGATAACTTCGCTGTGGTTGCGAGGTCCAGGGCTTCGTTCGTTGAAGGTGAGATGTGAAGGGCTTGGGGGTCTGACCCCGCCTGGAGACTCAGGCGGGCGGCGGGACGAACTTATAGCCGACGTGGCGGACCGTCTCGATGTAGGTGCAACCGCCGGTTTCGATCTTGGCGCGCAGGCGGCGGACGTGCACATCCACGGTGCGGGTCCCCCCGTAATAGTCGTACCCCCAGACCTTATCCAGCAGGGCCTCCCGCGTGAAGGGCTTGCCGGCGTGCAAGACGAGGAACTTCAGCAGCTCAAACTCTTTATACGTCAGGTCCGCCGGCTGGCCGTTCACATGGACTTCGTAGCGTTCGAAGTCGACCACCAAGCCGCCGTGGGAGAACCCGTTGGCGGGTGCCACGCGGTGCAGCTTCCAGATGAGGAAGTTGAGCCGTTCGGCGAGCCGCGTCGCCGTCACGGGCAGCGTGAGGTAGTCGTCAACGCCCCAGCCAAAGTCGATGCGACCCAGCAGGTTCTCGGTCACCAAGAGAACGAGGGGCGGCTCCTTCAGGGCGCGCTCGCGCTTGAGGGCGTGGCAGAGCTTGGCGCCTTCGGTGGCGCAGCGCTCCAAATCCACCACCACGAGATCCGGTGGTTGCGGGGCGAAGTCGTCCTTGAACAGCTCGCCTGAGGCGATCGGCGCCAGGGAAAAGCCGCGCTCCAGCAAGCCCGACTTGAGCGGCTTTTTCCGATCCCAGTCGTCCGTGATGAAGAGGACGCGATACATCGTCAGTGGCGAGTGGTGAGTGACGAGTGGCGAGAAAAACCGTTTAATGAGCGCCTCAAGCCGCCAAGCATTCGGTGTACTTCTTCGTAACGATCATCCCACTGGCGAAACTCCTCTTGAACCAAGAGTTCCTGATCGACTGAAAACTGGAGCAGGTACTGCACTTCGCTCACAGACCGCTTCGCAATGTTAAGGAACTGAATCAACTCCTTGGAATGGAAGATTTCAAGGGCGAGCGCGTGGGCTTTTCGCCATACATCAAGCTCCCGAAAGCTTCGGATCATCACTCGTCACTCGCCACTCATCACCGGTCACTCACCATTTCAGCTCTCCTGGAAGCGGTTGGTGATGGGCATGCGGCGATCTTTGCCGAACGCCTTCGGCGTAATCTTGATGCCGGGAGCCCCTTGGCGCCGCTTGTATTCGGCGCGGTCGACCATCTGCAACACCTGCGCGACGAGCGCAGGATCCACTCGCTGCAGGCTGAAGATCTCCTGGAAGCTGCGGTCCTCCTCCACGTAGGCCTTGATGATCCGATCTAACGTCTCGTAGGGCGGCAAGGTGTCTTGATCGGTCTGGTTGGGCGCCAGCTCCGCCGTCGGGACCCTGGTCATAATGCTTTCCGCAATCGGGCGACCCGGCCCTCGCTGGTTGCGAAACCGAGCCAACCGGTACACCAGCGTTTTGGGCACATCCTTAATCACCGCAAACCCGCCAGCCATGTCGCCGTAGAGCGTGCAGTAGCCCGTGGCGAGCTCGCTCTTATTGCCGGTCGTCAGGACGAGCCACCCGAACTTGTTGGACAGCGCCATGAGCAGGTGACCGCGGATCCTGGCTTGGATGTTCTGCTCGGTCACATCGGGGGGCCGATCGCCGAAGAACGGCTGTAAGGCCGCCCCGTACGCCGTGAAGATCGGCTCGATGGACATCTCCAGCAGCTCGATTCCCAGCGCGCGGGTGAGCGCTCTGGCATCGGTCTGGGTGGCCTCCGAGGAGAAACGCGACGGCATCACCACGCCGTTGACGTTCGCGGCCCCGAGCGCATCCACCGCCAGGCAGGCCGTCAACGCCGAATCAATCCCGCCGGAGAGCCCCAGCACCACCGTCGAGAACCGATTCTTGCGCACGTAGTCCCGCACGCCCAACGTCAGCGCCTCGTAGACCTCTTCCGTCTCGGTGAGCCTCCGGATGGGCTCGCATCGCAGGGGAGGGCGCTTCAGGATGCGGTGCGCCACGCGGATCACCCGTACTGCGTGCGGCGCGCGCCGCATCGCACGCGGCGGCCCAACCGCCAGGTCCCGCACCAAGAGGTCCGGTTGAAACTGCCTCGCGTGGGCGATCTCGCGCCCCTGCGCGTCCAAGAACAAGCTCGCCCCATCAAAGACCAGCTCATCCTGCCCCCCGACCACATTGCAGTAGGCGACGGCCAGGCGGTTGTCCCGAGCGCGCTCCCCGAACAGCGCTTCGCGCACGTTGAGTTTTCCGGCGTGGTACGGGCTGGCCGAGAGATTGACGACCACCTGCGCGCCGGAGGCGGCCAACGCCTCGCAGGGGTGCTGTTCCCACAAATCCTCACAGATCGTCAGCCCGACGCGAACCCCGTCGAGATCCAGGATCAGCGAGCCCGAGCCGGCGGCGAAATACCGCTGCTCATCGAAGACGCCGTAGTTTGGCAAATACTGTTTCCGATAGCTCGCCACGCGCCGGCCTTCGGCCAGCACCGCGGCCGCATTGTAGAGACGCCCCTGCGGATCGCGGTCCACAAATCCGACCAGCGCGATGAGCCCGCGCGCAAGCGGAGTCAACCGTTCAAGGGAGAGCCGATTGGCCTCCACAAACTGCGGTTTCAGGAGCAGATCCTCGGGGGGGTAGCCGGTAATCGCCAGTTCCGGCACCACGACGACATCGGCCATCCAGGCGCGCGCGCGACAGATCGCATCCCCGATCAAGCGCCGATTCCCCTCAAGGTCTCCAACGGTGACGTTGAGTTGTGCTAAGGCTACACGCAGGGGGGGCATCCTCGTAGGAAGCTCGTATTATAGCACGCGCAGGCCCTCCTCGGGGACAGCGGGGTACGGGGCGGGTGGGGAAGAGCGTGCTGGGAGAGGAGGGACGCCGGCTTACTGGGATCCGGTGGCTTGGGCGTCAGGGAGAATCGATGGAGCTGGGAGGAAAAACTCCATAGGAGCCCACACCGAGCCTTTCTGGACGGCGACTTCAACATGCACAGGGCTCTTTAGAGGAAGGGGTAGCGTGGCCATAAAGTAGCCCCCATCGATGGCGGGGCTGAAGGCTCCGGTCCGTGGCGCGGACTCATCCGGGTCCAGCGTCCACCGCCCCTGAAGGAGACGGACATTGAGGGGACGGTTACGCTCATCGTTCACGTACAACCGCAGTTGATTGGGCGCATCCAAGACCAGCTCGTAGTGGTAGAGGTCATCGGCGTCCCCGAAGAACCCGCCATGCCGGGGCGCGTGCTCGCCCACCTCCGTCAGGTCATAGCGCGATTCGTGGGTTTCATGCGCATCGGCCGCTCCGCTCCCATGCGCCATCGCGCCGATCAACAGGAAGTCCGTGAGGACCGCGACGAAAAACCCGGTCAGCAACCCCAGCCCTACCACCGACTCTTCTTTCAGTTGCCGTCCCAGATGGAGAAGCTCCCCCACAATATAGAGGATAGTTCCTGAGGCCAGCGCGAGGCAGAATGTTTCGGCGGGTTTGTTCGCCCACCAGCCGCCCACGATCGCGCCCAGAAACGTCGGGCCTCCGGCAATCACCCCGGCTCCGAGCAAAAACCTCCACCGTACCTGGTGGCCCGACAGCGGAGCGGCGATCCCGAATCCCTCCGTGGCGTTGTGCAGGGCAAACCCAATGGCCAGCAGCCATGCCAGCCGCATGGCCCCGGCCGCATACCCCTGCCCGATCGCCAACCCTTCGCTGAAGTTGTGCAGCCCCAGCCCCACGGCGATCATGAAGGCGATCTGCTTCGCCCGCGCCCGAGGCGCCAGGCCGTTTTTCGCCGCGCCGAGGAAACGCCGCTCGAAATAGACCATCCCCAACAAGCCGAGGGAGAAGCCGAGCACGAAGAGCCCGCCGTCTCGCAGGGCAGCGGTGAGCGGGCTGCCACGCGCTATCGCCTCTTCCACCAGCTCTTCAATCCCTTCGAGCAAGTGGCCGGACATCTCGACCAAGAGGAAAATCAACACGCCGGTGGAGACGGCATTCAGGAAGGCTCTGGCGCGGGTCGTGACATGGCGCAGGCGAGCGATCGGCAACCCGAGGACAATGGTGCCCCCGGCCAGCAAACCAAGAAGCCAGGGCCCCTCTGCGAGGGAATGCGTCATCAAAACTCCATTTCCATAATGCTGCGGAGTTGCAGGTCGTCGCTCGCACGGGTCAACCCGAACGCTGGGCCGATGAGTACGCGCACATGCGGGGTGAGGCTCGTGTAGAGGCCTAGCGCAAGCACGATGTTGTGATCCTTCCGCCGAAACCCGAATTCATCCGAATCGCCCAAGGTCTCTTTCCATTCAAGGCCGGCGCGGGTTCGGTCCGTCAGCGCATAGCTCACCCCGGCGGTGTACTCAAACTCCCAATCGCTATGGGTGTTGAGCGGCTTTTCAAAGACGAAGTTGCCCACCAGATTCCACGGCCCAACATCCTTGCTGAGGATTACTTTATTTTCCAGCTCATCGCTGCGGACGTCGCGACGGCCGTCGGGGATCATACCCGCGAGATTGCCGCGCTTCGCCACGACCTCG
>JACPXS010000114.1 GCA_016196415.1 Candidatus Omnitrophota bacterium | reverse complement strand
TGGATCCTCAAAAATATTTAGAATCGGTTTCATCCATCCCTACATGGGGCGGGTCCGATCGGCTGCCACCCGCCGTACAGAGGGAGTGATGAAACCAATTCTAGCGAGGCCGCTGTGCAGGCTTCCCGCCGTTGACCCCGAGCTGGTCCAACGCCGCTTCCGGGCGGTCGCTATAGAGTTGGCAGAAGCGGGTGACCGAGGCGATGTCCTGGAATCGTCCGCTCTCGCGCATGAGCCGCAGGACGGCGGCCCGCTGCCGAGTTTCTTCCATGATGTGGAGGCTCGTTCGGCCGGACTCCGCGGCGAGCCGGTCTCGGTAGACGCTGCTCGGGAGCGACTGCACCAGCGCCCCTCGTTCGTAGTTGTACGTCCAAATCGTGGAGAGCAGGACGGTTTCCCGCTCCAGCCCGGCGGTCTCCACCAGCTCATGCACCACGCGCGCGATGCGGCCCTCGACATTCAGCTTGCGGAGGACGACGAACACATCGACCAGGCCCACCAGGATCGGCGGCACCCGCATCGGCTCATTCTGCAGGCGCAGGATCGTCTCCCGCGCCGAGGAGGCATGGAGGGTGCTCATGCAGTATTTCCCCAGATTCATGGCGGTCATGAGATCGTTGGCTTCCACCCCGCGCACCTCACCGACCAGGATGCGCTCGGGGCGCATCCGGAGGCTGTTTTTGACCAGCTCCGCCATCTTTACCCGTCGGCAGCTCTCCAATCGGGCGCAATTCTCCAGGCAGCGTGTATTGAGCTCCAGCGTGTCCTCGATCGTGACGATCCGGTCTTTCGATGGGATAAAGCTGAGGAGGGCGTTCAGCAGCGTGGTTTTGCCCGTGCCCGGCCCGCCGGCAATGACGAGGTTCGCCGGCCTCACCCGCAACCCCTCGACATACAGCCAGAGCTGGGCGGCGACTTCATCGGAGAGCGCGCCGTGCTCGATCAGGTGGAGGATGGTCAATGGCGTGGGCTTGCCGCGCGTGATCGTGATGTGCGGTCCAAACGGGGAGTGGATGATGTTTACCCGTCCGCGGATCTCTGAGAGCTCCAAATCGTTGATGGGGTCGACCTCGGAACGCCCGCCAAAGATAATGAGCTTTTTGACGAAGACGCCCAGCGCCCGGTTCGACGGGAATTGACGGTCGGTCTTGACCACTCCCTCGCCCGTCTTGTGCACGAAGATGGGGTCGGTGGCGTTGATCATGATGTCTTCGATCGACGGATCAGCGAGGAAGTCTTCGATCAGGTCGTAACCTAGGAAGGCTTGGAGGAACGCGCGGCGCGTTTCCTCCGAACTGAGCTCAGGCACGCCGTTGTGCGCAGGCTCGCGCGCCAGGCTCTCAAGCGCCTCGGCGGCCAGGGTCTGGCGCTCTTCGGCGCCTTGCACGACGCTCATCCGGCCCCGGAGGCGCTCCAGGAGCGCCTCGCTCAGGGTGAGCCATTTGGCATCCGCCCATCCATTGGCACCGCCGTTGACGTTGTCGATCGAAACGCTCCTCCACAGGATGGTGAGGGATGACGGGGGGACGCACCCACCGGTAAGTGTACCTGACGCGTTGACGCTTCTCCAAGGGGGAAGGGGAGGATCGGGGGTCCCGTTGACGAAGCCGACCAAGCGGGGTAAAGTAAGCGGGCGTTCGAAGACGCACGGTGCTCTTGGCCGCAATCAGCGGCAAGCGGTCGCGGAGATCGGGCGGCTTGTAGGCAGCGTTCGTTGGGATCTCAGCAAGTATCGGATGCGTGCGGTCTCTAGGCTGTGGCTCTGCGGAATCCTCGGCGGGTGCGCGTGGCTGAGCGGCGCGTACGCCGAGGGCGCGGACGCAGCAACCGTTCCGATCGAGGAGGCGACCATGACGTTCATCCTGACCAGTTCCGCGTTTCAAGAGGGCGGATCGATCCCCTCGCTGCACACCTGTGAAGGCCAGGATCTCTCCCCACCCCTTGCCTGGACCGATCCGCCCGCTGGCACGAAGAGTTTTGCGCTCATCAACGATGATCCGGACGCTCCTGGAAGGACGTGGGTGCATTGGGTGCTGTACAATCTCCCGCCGTCACTGCGCCGGCTGCCGGCCTCGGTGCCTCTTGACCAGGAGCTGCCGGACGGTTCCCGCCAAGGGATGACCGATTTTGGGCGCATCGGCTACGGCGGCCCCTGCCCCCCCAGCGGCACGCATCGCTACTTCTTCAAACTCTATGCGCTGGATACGCCGCTCGCCCTCGCGCCCGGTGCGACCAAACGCCAACTCGAACAAGCCATGCAGGACCATATCCTAGCGAACGCTCAGCTCATGGGGACGTATCGTCGCACCAGCCGCTGAGCCTCGTCCGTTGCGGGTCCCCCGGCTCGGTCGCAGGCCTCGCTGCCTGAAGCCTGCGAACATTCCAGCGAGTTGGTTTTCGACAGGGCAGGAACATGTTACAATGACGGAACGTGTCTCAGGTGCGATGTCCGCCCCGCATCCCCCGATAGTCGAATCCCAGCCGCGCTCGGCTGCCGTGGTCCTGATTGGCCACGGCGCGCCGGCCATCGACTGCCCCCCGCACCTGGTTGGCGAGCTCATGGCGCTGGAATGGCGCAAAGACCGCTCGCCTCACGGCCATGACCGCTTGGAAGGGCGGGCGGCGGAGTTGGATGCCGCGATCCGCAACTGGCCTCGCCACGACGCCAACGATCCGTACAAAGCCGGCCTCGAGCAATTAGCCAGCACCCTGCGCCCGCTGCTGCCGACGACGATCTTTGCCATCGGCTATAATGAGTTCTGCCGCCCTTCCATTCCTGAAGCCGTCGAGCAGGTGATCCAGCAAGGCGCCCGACGCGTCGTCGTCATCCCCACGATGATGACGCCGGGCGGCATCCATTCCGAGCGCGATATCCCCCACACCCTCGAGGAGGTACGCCGCGCCCACCCCGGCATCGCCATCGAGTATCTTTGGCCCTTCAGCCTCACCGAGGTGGCCGCGCTGCTGGCATCCCACATCCAGCGGGCGTTGCACGGCGCGCGGCCGTAACGTACTCCACACGGCCCGGACAAGGTACGCTATAATGACGGAAGCGATGCGTCAGAACGATCGGGGAACGCGGCGCGTTTCTGCAATCCGACGATGAAACCTCAAGACCTCCCCATCGGGGCAGGCCCGCTCCAGCCAACGGCGTTTCCTCGACAACTGACGATCCCCGAGCCCCGCGTGCAACCGACGTCGTCCAACGAGTCGCTGAATCCCACCCGGGTGCTGTCGCAGTTCAATATCGCCTTCAGCTTGATGAGCATCATCCCGCTGCTCACCTGCGCGTATCTCATCACCGTGCGGTTTTTCTCCCTCTCCATCTTGGTTGGTCTCAATGGGATCTACTTCCTCATGGCGCTGGTGATTGCGCTCTTGGGGTTGCTGGCGGGCCACCAGCTCATTCGAGATATCATCCGGCGCCTGGTCAAGACGAACCTGCAGCTGGCGCAGCTCAACGAGCGGCAAGCGACGTTCGTGGCGAACGTCTCGCACGAGTTCCGCTCGCCGTTGGCGGTCTTTAAAGGGGCGCTGGACAATCTCGTGGATGGGCTGCACGGTCCGCTGACGTCGGATCAGATGGAACCGGTGAGCATGTGCCAGAAAGAAGTGACCCGATTGAAGCGACTCGTCAGCGACCTCCTCGACTTGACGCGGATTGAGGCAGGCAGGCTGCCGATGATGAAAGAGCCGGTGGTCTTGCAGGAGATGCTGACGGCCGTCGGGCGGCTCTTTGACGGCATCCTGAAAGAGCGCGGGTTGAGCTTCGCGATGGAGTGGCCGAAGGACCACGCGGTGGTTATCGGGGATCGCGATCGCTTGCAGCAGGTCTTTGTGAACCTCCTGGCCAACGCCGTGAAGTTCACCAAGACCGGCGGAATCCAAGTCCGGTTGTTGCAGGAGGACGAGGCATTCCGCATGGAAGTGATCGATACCGGCGAAGGGATTGCCAAGGATGACCAGGAGCGGGTGTTCGATAAGTTTGAGCGGGTTGGGACGACGGACCAGGAGGGCTCGGGGCTTGGGCTTCCGATTGCGCGCGACATCGTCGAGCTCCATCAGGGTCGCCTCTGGGTTGAGAGCGAGCCGGGCAAGGGCAGTCGATTCATCGTGAAACTTCCGGTCGGGCGCAGCGCGCCCTGAGCAGGGGCCGGCATCCGGCCTCGGCCGGGTCACTGCGGAGATGAGAAGACCAGCCATGTCGATCCTTGAGACCGCACCCCCACTTCGACAACAACTTGATGAGACGATTCGGGCGATCGCCTCCCGCACGGCGTTTCGCCCCACCGTGGGGCTTATTGTCGGTTCGGGGTTGGGCGGGTTGGCGAAGGCGTTGCAGGTGGAGGCCGAGATCGATTACGCGGACCTGCCGCACATGCCCCAGGCGACCGCGCCCGGGCATGAAGGCAAGCTTGTCCTCGGGACCCTCGGGCGCCAGCGTCTTGCGGTGTTGGCCGGGCGGTTCCATTACTACGAAGGTTACACCATGGCGCAGGTGACCTATCCGGTCCGGTTGGTGCGCGCCCTGGGGGCCGAGGGCCTGATACTGACCAGCATTGTCGGAGGCATGCACAAGCAGATCCCGCCGGGCTCCTTAGTCCTGCTGAGCGATCACATCAATTTGATGGGCGCCAATCCGCTCATCGGACCACACGATGAGACGTTGGGCGCGCGCTTTCCCGACATGTCCGAGCCCTACGATCCTGCGCTGCGCGAGATGGCTCGCACCGTCGCGGCGGAGCAGGGACTTGCCCTCCAGGAAGGGGTCTATGCGGCGGTCGCCGGCCCGAACTTGGAGACGCGAGCGGAGTACCGGTTTCTCCGGCAGATCGGCGCGGATGTCGTCGGCATGTCGATGGTCCCGGAGGTGATCGCCGCTCGGCACGGGGGGCTTCGCGTGTTGGCCGTGACCGTGGTCTCCGATGCCTGCATCCCCGAGGAGCTCAAGCCGGCTTCCCTGGAAGAGCTCCTGCGCGTCGCCGCAGAGGCTGAGCCGCGGTTGACGGCGCTGTTGCGAGGCGTCATTTCCCGCCTGCCGTAACCCCACCAGTCATGGAACCATGGGAGACGATTCCATGGGTCCGGTGGAGGTCCTCCCCGATGGTGCTCGAGCGCATGAGCTGCTGATGCACGTCAATGGCGTGCCCTATCGCACGGTGTGGATGGAAGGCGGGACCGTCCGCCTGATTGACCAGCGGCGGCTTCCATTCCGATTTGAGCTCCTCTCGCTCACGACTTCCCAGGAGACCGCCGACGCCATCCGGGAGATGGCCGTCCGGGGCGCGGGCGCGATCGGCGTAGCGGCCGGCTACGCGATGGCCCAAGCGGTCTGGCACGCCTCCGAGCAGGACGTGAACCTTGCGCTTGCGCGCGCGGCCTCCGTGTTGCGCGCCACCCGTCCGACCGCGCGGAATCTCTTCTACGCCGTCGATCGAGTGCTCGACGGTGTGCGAGCCGTTGAGGCGTTCGACCGGAAGCGAACACGGGCCGTGGAGATCGCGCAGGCGCTTGCGGATGAGGATGCCAAGACCTGCGAGCGCATCGGGGAGCTCGGCCAGTCGCTCCTTGGGTCCGCAACGACGGTGCTGACCCATTGCAACGCGGGATGGTTGGCCTTCACGGATTGGGGCACCGCCCTGGCACCGATCTATCGCGCGCACCGCAACGGGAAACGCGTCGCGGTCTACGTGACGGAGACGCGACCGCGCGCGCAGGGCGCCAAACTCACCGCCTGGGAGCTCGCCCAAGAAGGCATTCCGTATACGCTGATTCCTGACACGGCGGCGGGGTCCGTCATGCGCCAAGGACTCATTGACCTGGTGATCGTGGGCGCCGATCGCATCGCCGCCAATGGGGATGTCGCCAACAAGATCGGCACGTACACCCTCGCGGTGCTGGCGCGAACCCACCGGATCCCCCTGTATGTCGCAGCGCCAACGTCCACCGTTGATGTCCGCTGTCCCTCCGGCGACGCCATCCCGATCGAGCAACGCGCGGATGACGAGGTGACGTGGGTGGACGGCATGACCGCGTCGGGACAGCTCGAACGCGTCCGAATCAGTCCGGAGGGATGCGCGGTCCGCAACTGGGCGTTTGATGTGACGCCGGCCGAGTACCTCACCGGCCTCTTGACCGAACGCGGCCTGATCGCGGCTCACCCGCACGCCATCGATGAGCTGATGCGCCAGCCGATCGACTCTTCCACCATGACCCCCTGATGCGCAGCCGTTGGGAGGATCGGGCCGCTCGAAGGCTGAGCGCTCTTGAGGCGCTGGTCTATCGATCGCGCCTGATTGGAGAGGACGAGTCGCTTGGAGTGTTTGGCGGCGGCAATACCTCGATCAAGTGCCCAGGGCAGGATCTGTTGGGACGGCCGCAGGCGATCCTGTGGGTCAAGGGGAGCGGCGCGGATCTCAAAGGGTGCCAGAGTCGCCAGTTCTCGCCGCTTCCGCTGGCTCCGCTGCGCGCGCTGGCGGCACGGGCGAGCATGAACGATGAAGAGATGGTGGCCTTTCTCGAGCGGTGTCTGTTGGATCCTAAAGCACCCCGCCCTTCGATTGAGACGCTCTTGCACGCGTTCATCCCTGACGCCGCCGTCGATCACACCCACGCCGATGCCATCCTGTCACTGGCCAACACGCGCCACGGCGAGCGCCTTGTCACAGCAGTCCTCGGCCCAGAGTTCCTGTGGATTCCGTACATCCAGCCGGGCTTTGCGCTGTCCCGACGCGTGTGGGAAGCATCCCGCAGGCGGCCGAGCGCCTGCGGGGCCGTCTTGGAGAAGCACGGCCTGATTACCTGGGGGCCTGACGGGCGAACAAGCTACCTCCGCACGATTCGGTGCGTCTCAACGGCTGAACGATTCCTGGCCACACAGCGCCGTCGACGTCGATGGTCGGCTGCCGCCATGAGCCCGTTGCCCATTTCCAGCCGACGGGAGCTCCTCCGGCAATGGCTGCCCGCGATCCGACGGACGCTCAGCCGGCCTCGCAAAATCTGCCTGACGTTCATCGACACGCCGGAGGTGCTGGCATTCGTCAACGCCCGTCGCATGCCCGAGGTGGCGCGGGTCGGTCCGGCCACGCCCGACCACATGCTCCGGACTAAACGGCTTCCGTTGGTGATCGAGCGGCCGTGGAGTTCGGCCGCCACACCCCCCGTCGCGCTACTGCTGCGCCGGCTCACACGGTACGCCGCGCAACATGAGCGGTATGTCCGAACCTT
>JACPXS010000102.1 GCA_016196415.1 Candidatus Omnitrophota bacterium | reverse complement strand
GAGTGTTGCCATCGTGACCAGCTCAGGGTTGGTGATAGAGCAGCGATCAACAAGACCTTGGCTGCTCTGGGTGCAGGGTGGAGGGTCAAGGGGGACAGGGGATCGAGCGACGGAGCGATGCCTTCACCCTTCACCGAGAGCGCCCCGCAGTCATGTTGAGAGGCGCTCGTAGTATGATAGCACAAAAGCGCCGCCGCAGGAACTCGCTCTTGGGGGACGCGTCCGGAAGCGAACACGCTGCTTGAAACGGAATTGCGTTAGAGCGCGCGGGCCGCGTACTGAAGGATCGCCAGCAAGGCAATCGCCGCGGTTTCAGACCGCAAGGTCAGCCGCCCAAGCGATAGGAGCGTTGCTCCGTGCTGCGTGGCCACCTTCGCTTCTTCTTCCGTAAAATCGCCTTCAGGGCCAATGAGCATCGCCACGCGCGATGGGCCGCTCACCGGCTCGACTCCCCGCTCAAGCGGTATCGTCTGCCCGGCAAGCGTCGGCATCAATACCGTATCGTACTGGTCCAACTCGGGAAGCAGCGCTGCCAACGGCTGCGGGGCCTGAAGCTCCGGGACGCGCAAGCGACCGCACTGCTGGGCCGCTTCGCGCACAATCCGCCTCCAGCGTTCGAGCTTACGGGAGGCCCGATCTCCGCTGACGCGCGCCGTGGTGCGAACGGCGATCATCGGGATGACGCGCTCGACGTTCAACTCGGTCGCTTTTTGAAGCGCCCACTCAAACCGCTCAGGCCGGATCAACGAGAGCGCAAGCGTCACGCGAAGCCTCGGCGCCGGCTCACAGATCTTCGCATCAATCGCCACCACGAGCGCGCGCTTCGAGCGCCGGATCACCGATCCCCGATACCCCTGTCCCTGCCCGTCAAAGCACTCAAGCGGATCGCCGACTTGCACCCGCAGGACATGGAGGAGATGATGGAGGGTGTTCGGATCACGGATCGCAATCGCCCGGCCTTGGAGGCACTGCGGCGGCACAAGCACCCGGTGCATTCAGCGCTCAAATAAAACCAGTGGAGCGGAGGGGGATCGAACCTGCGCGGTGCACCCTGTTAAACTGGACGTTTTCCGGCCTCTGATAAGGGAAGCTTCTACCGTCCATCTCCCCCAGGTAAACGTCCGTAGTTGGACGGACTTTACCGCGATCATTGGTCACCCCCCGTCTCTAATTTCAGAATCGTGTTACCGATATAGGAAATCCGCACTCTCAAATCCTCTTTGACGGGGCCACCGTGTGAACTTGTGTTATTGAAACCTGGAGTCACCACATAGTCGGAGGAGTCGAATCTCATACCTTTCACTTTGAAACTTTCCATGGCATGGCCGGTATAAGGCATGGGTACAAATTCCTCCACAACTCCTTCAACCGTCGAATACCTGCCTTCCTTGTAAGCTTGGATAGCATGATCGTAAGATAGCCATGTACCTATGAAAGGCTGCGACTGTCCACGCGGCGCTGAAACTTGTAAATACTAGTCCGAGTATTTTTGCAGGTTTTGGTTTCCACCTCGGAATGACCTTATGGAACTTGAGGACCAAGATACCAAGAAAGACGGAGATTAACCCAAAGGCCGGGAACCACCATTGGCAGCCCTTTTGAGTGATTTGAAACGCCGTGTGATAGATTATCGGCATCCATACGAACCCGGTGTAAGCGGGGTCCCATTGGTCAGACGTCGGTGTGGGGTCTGATAACCCAGCGACTCATGGACGCGCTCGGTTTCGTACCAGATGCGGTAGAGCGACCAGCCCACCTGGCCCTCCGCCAGCGTCGTGTAGCTGCTGCGGTAGGCCTTCTCGGTCTTGTCGTGCCCGGAGAAGTTCTCGATGTAGGGCTCCTCGTCAGAGCATCAAAAGAACACGGCGGGCGAGACGTGGAATCGTTTGCTGAGCGCCTTAATCTGGCGGGTGTTCAGTTCGCGCTTGCCGCTTAAAATTTCCGACACCACGCTCTGCGTTCCAATCTCAGGAAGATCCGATTGCTTAAGGTTGTGCTGCTCCATAAAAAACTTGACCATATCCCGCGCTGACACATCAGGGATCTTCACGTGATCGTCCTCGTAGCGCTCAATCACGGTTCCGAGTACGTCGAGGAAGTTAAAGAGAGGATGTGATTCGTCATCCCCCACTTCATCGAGGAGCCGGTTGAGCAGCTCGATGGCGCGGTCATAATCCTTTTCGGTGCGGATGGACAGCCCTTCACCCACGGCCGGCCACACCTGCTTGACTTCAGGCTTCTCAAGGACGCTAATCATGTTTCCATTTCCCCTCATCATAGGCTTTATGCGTGAGCACATGTCGCACGTACACCTTACCCCGATTGAAGTGTACCACAGCGACGAGGCGGTACTTGTTGCCCCCGACGTTGAAGACGATCCACTTGCCCATCTTGTCGGCTGATGGGAACGCCTGGTGCAATTCGCTCCAGGTTCTATACGAGGCGCGCTGCAGGCCGCGATACCACATTTTGAGCGGCCGTTCACTATCAGGGTGCTGCGCCCAAAATTCTCTGAGTGGTCGTCGTGAAATAACGTGCATAGAAAGTATATCGCAACTTGCGATACTTCGTCAACTTTACGGTTTTTTCGTTCTCACCTTAGCGTGGGCTTAGCATAGCCATTGTGAGGGACGAAAAGAGGGTTGCGATATTGTATCGCAACCCTCTGTATTTATGTTTGCTAAGATTGGTGGAGCAGCGGGGGATCGAACCCCGGGCCTCGACAGTGCGATTGTCGCGCTCTCCCAACTGAGCTACTGCCCCGCTTGATGGCCCGCATTGTCGCATCAAACGGGAACGCCGTCAAACGGCTCACCGAATGAGCGGCAGCCAGAGGGCCAGCTTGAAGAAGGCGTAACTCCCAAGAAACGCGATCGCCGCCACCACATACCGGTAGCGGAGCAGCGGCGCATCCAGCACGGCGATGGTCCGGCTCAGCACGTTGCTCAAGCTGACCAGTCCCTTTGGGTAGAGAAACAACATGATCCCCACGATGAGGCTCGTGAGGCTAAGGGCCAGAAGCCCTGAGTCAGGCATCTTGACCTCCGCTTAACACGCCGCATCAAAGCCCTGACACAAGTTATGGTGCGGTACCACACGGCGTGGCTGCTACACCCCAGTCGATTACCGCCGCAGGAGTGCTGGCACACACGTCGCCGTCATCCAAATCGATGATCAGCGTCGTGCCGGTGTGCACCCCCGCTGTTCGAGTAAAAGTCAGATTGGCGCCAGCCGTGGTCCCGGTGACTGCCGGCGTCCCCCAGCCGGCAGGAAGCGATCCAGCAGCAGGGATCGGGATGTCCAGGGGTGAGGTGGCAGTTAAATCTGTCGTGTAGACGTTCGAGGGACTCTGGGCCTTAAACCGTAGCTCCGAGCCGCGAATCGAAGCCATAAACTGCAGCACCTGCGCGGTGCGCGCCCGTTCCGTCACTCGGAAATACTGCGGCAGGGCGATGGAAGCCAGAATCGCGATGATGATCACCACCATCAGCAATTCGAGAAGCGTAAAGGCCTGTCGCTGGTCTCGTCGCTTGTTCATCTGTGCCCTCCTCTTGAGTTGGGTCTCCCTGTTCTGTTGCTCTCATCCGTCAGCGAACCCGTGGTCTATCGAGGTCTCCTCGCGCGCGAGACCGCCAAGCGCATCCCCTCTCACCTCCTCTGGGCTAGGCTCTGATGGCGGTCACCATCTTAAAGATCGGCATGAAGATTGACAGCACGACCAGAAAGACCAACCCGCCCATGATGACGATGGCAATGGGCTCAAAGAGCCGCGTCATCCTCGCGATGAAGGTCTCCACCCGCTCTTCGTAGTAGCGAGCCACGCGGGCCACCATTTTGCCCAGCTCCCCCACCTCTTCACCCACCTGCACCATTTGAATCGCCATGGGAGGAAACAGGCCCGTCCGCTCCATGGGCTCCGCCATCGACTTCCCTTCCTTGACCATCTCCCGAATGCTCCCGATCGCTTGGCCATAGACTTTGTTTGTGGCGCTGTGCTCCAAAATCTGCAGGGCCGAGAGCAGCGGCACCCCGCTTTCAAGCAGCGTGGCCAACCCTCGAGCAAACTCAGCCAGTTGGAGATACGTGAACAAGACGTTCAGCGGAGGCAGGCGCAGGAGGAATCGATCCCGCATCCATTGACCGGCGCCGGTCCGAAGATACCGACGAACGACGTACAGGGCCGCCGCCCCCATCCCGATGAGGCCCACCACGTACTTCCGAGCCGCGTCACTGACGCCGATCATGATGCGGGTGATCAGCGGCAGCTCCATGCCCTGCAGGCTGGAAAAGACCGCGGCGAATTTTGGAATCAGCCAATAGACGAACACGGCCACGACCACGATCGCCATGGTCAGCAAAAACGCCGGGTAGGTCAGCGCCGTCTTCGTCTCATTTTTCAAGTGCTGGGCGAGCTCGAAATGGCGGGCCAGTTGTTTGAGCGCATCCGCCAGATGCCCGCTCGCTTCCCCGGTCTCGATCAGATTGAGCCAGAGGCTTGAAAAGACCGCCGGATGCTTGGCGAGCGCGTCACGAAGGGTTCGCCCCGCCGAGACGTCATGCCGGGCCTCCTCAAGCGCGAGGAGCAAGACCTGGCTCTCAACCTGGGCGGAGACGACCTCCAAGCTCCTGAGGAGCGGCACGCCGGCTTCAACCAGCGTGGCCAATTGCTGGCACAGCAGCACCTGGTCATCCACCGTGACGCGCGCGTGCATGCGCCGATGGTATACCGGCTTGCTGAAATCCCGTTTAAGGCCGGGCCTCAGGTCCTTGTGGGAAATCGAGGTCACCAGAAGTCCCCGACGCTGCAGGATCGCCACCACTTCGTCCTCGTTCATGGCATCGAGGTTGCCGGTTTGGACCAACCCCTGTTCGTCTCGCGCGGTATAGGCAAACGCAGGCATCACGCACGCGCCCCCTCCACCCACACAGCACCGCTCATTTGTCTAGCGCAATAATCCCGCCCAACTCTTCCAAACTTGTGAGCCCGGTCTTCACGTACTTGAGCCCCTCATCCCACAACGTGGACATCCCAGATTTCACCGCGATATCTTTCAGGACGTGGGCCGGGGCGCCCTTCGCGATCATGTCGCGCAGTTCCCGCCCCAGCGTCATCACCTCATACACGCCAAACCGCCCCTTGTAGCCCGTGCCGGTGCACTGCTCACAGCCTTTGGGCCGGTAGAGGAGCTCTTCAGTGAGGTGCAGCTGCTCGCGGACTGTCGGAACCGGTTCATAGGCCTCTTTGCAGCGATCGCACAGCTTTCGCAGGAGCCGTTGCGCCACCACCAGGCTCACCGTTGAGGAGAGGAGGTAGGGCACGATCCCGATATCCACCAGCCGGCTGACCGCGCTCGGGGCGTCGTTGGTGTGTAGCGTCGTAAACACCAGATGCCCCGTTAACGAGGCTCGCATGCAGATTTCCGCCGTTTCCAAATCCCGCGTTTCGCCCACCATGATGATGTCAGGATCCTGCCGCATAAACGCCCGCAATCCCGCCGCGAAGGTCAATCCGATGGACGGTTTGATCTGCACCTGGTTCACGCCCTCGATCCGGTATTCGACCGGGTCCTCAATCGCCAGGATATTTTTGGTGGGGCTGTTGATCTCGTTGAGCGTCGCGTAGAGGGTGGTGGACTTCCCGGACCCCGTCGGCCCGGTCATCAGAATGAGTCCATAGGGCTCGCGGATGGCCTGTTTGTACGCCGCCAGCCCCTGCTCGCTGAACCCGAGCCGGTTGAGGTCCAGCAAGGCCGGCGGCTTATCCAGGATCCGGATGACGACTTTCTCGCCGTAAATCGACGGGATGGAGGAGACGCGAAAATCGATGGACCGCCCCTCCATCATCATCATGAACCCGCCGTCCTGGGGCAGGCGTTTCTGCGCGATATCGAGCTTGCAGAGAATCTTGACCCGCGAGATGATCGCGGCATGCAACTGTTTGGACGGAGGCGCGATTTCGCAGAGCACCCCGTCGATACGATAGCGCAGCTTGAGATTGTCCTTAAAGGGCTCGATGTGGATGTCGCTTGCCCGCTCTTTGATCGCCTGCCGGATGATGAGATCGACGAGCCGGATGATCGGCGCGTCCTCCGCCGCCTGCTTGAGGCGGTCGAGATCAAGGGTCTCTTCGCTTTCCAGCATCGCGCCTTCGGCCTCGCTCATCTCATAGGAGTGGCCGATCGCCTCGCGCAACATCGAGTCTCCGCCGTAAAACCGCTCAATCGCCTGCTCCAAGTCCTCCCGGGTGGTCACGACCGGATGAATCTCGCAACGGGAAATCCGGCTCAGGTTGTCCAGGGTGATCAGGTCAAGCGGATTGACACAGGCCACCGTCAGGGCGTTGAGGGTCCGTGACAGGGGCAGGACCAGATGTTGCCTGGCAAACTCTTCCGGGACGAGCTGCTCCAATCCGTCACCCTTCTGAGGACTGAGCAGGCCGGACGCGCTGGAGGCAAATGGGATCCCAAGCTGCTTGCTCAGCGCCGTGGCGATATCCAAGTCGGTCACCAGCTCCATCTCCGCGAGGATCTGGCCAAGTCGTTTCGTGGTGCCTTGCTGCACTTGAAGCGCTTTCGCAAGCCGCTCCTCGGTCAGCAAGCCCGCCTTCAAGAGAATCTGGCCCAATTTGTCCCGTTGCTTCAGAATGGCCATTGTCTTGCCCGCCGGACGTCCCGTCCTCCGCTCCGTCGACTGTCTGATCCTTCGAGCGCCTATCACCATGACCCTGGGCGCTCTGGCTCGAGGCTCAAGGGTCGAGGCTCAAGGCTCGAGGCAAGAGCACGACGCTCGACGGTGAAACGGTTTTCCCCTCGAGCCTTCAGCCTAGAGCCTCCAGCCAAAACAGGGTTTTTCAGCACCCTGCTGGAGCCTTGAGCAACGCTCATTGTGAGAGAGATTCTTACAGCTTAGGTTGGTCAAACTGGTTGAGCGTCTGCTCAATCAACTCCCCTCGTGAGGGGCTGGTCTCTTGCTCCCGGGCCGCGAACGGCGCCTGCCCCACGGAGGCCACCTGCGCTCCGGCAGTCTCCGTGAGAAGGCGCGGGGTGACAAAAACGACCAGCTCGCTTGCGGTGTTGTCCACCCGCGTATTCTTGAACGCCTCCCCAAGAAACGGGATGCCCGATAAAATCGGGACGTGCCGGAGGACCTCCTCTTCATTGCGATCGATCAAGCCGCCTACCACAAGGGTATCGCCGCTTCGGATCCGCACAAGCGTCCTGGAACTCCTCGTTTTGGGATCGCGCGGCGTGGCTTGGCCCGTGGGCGGGCTGATCTTTGAGGCAACGGTTTTCGAGACGGACGGCTCCACGATCATCGTAATGTAGCCGTCCTCATTCACCTGCGGGGTCACAACCAGCACCACGCCGGTCGTCGTCCGCTCAGGCTGCGCGGTCGTCGTCGCGGTCTGCTCGCCGGTTGTCGTTTGGAACCCGATCGCTTCATCCGATGTGAGCCGAATGATCGCGCTTTCATTATCCAACGTGAGCACCTTTGGACGCGCTAAGATCTTGGTATCGCTGTCCTTTTCAATCGCCTGGAGCAGGCCCTGAAACTTCGAGACGTTCAAGGTGCCGGCGGTGAACGGGGTGGAGCTGGTGGGGGCGATCCCGTCGCCAAGAAAGCCGAAGGGAAACCGGGTGGTGCGCG
>JACPXS010000101.1 GCA_016196415.1 Candidatus Omnitrophota bacterium | reverse complement strand
TGTCTGGCGGTGCTGGTCATCTATCTGATCGCGTCGTAATGACGATGACGGCGGCCGGATCACCGGTACTGGTCACCTTTGGCAGGGCCTGCGACCGAGCCGGGGGACCCGCGAAGCGGGTCGGGGACGGCCGGCCGCCAACGCGTCCGGCATTTCGCGTCCACCCTGATGGTGGACGCGACAGGAGTGCCGTCCGCCGCAGGCGGAGGCCCGCTGCGCGACCCGCGTCCCTCCTCGCCCGGCGACTATCGCGCCGGCTCTGAGGGCGGCGTGGGGCCCCCGGCTCTGCCTCGACTGCGCTCGGCATTCGTCCCGAGCGAGGCAACGCCGAGTCGAGGGACTCCGCGTCACCCGCCAAACGTGACCAGTACTGGATCATCGGATCGGGGCAGATGTGGTTGGCGCTGAGCGGGAGTGCTGGCGTCCGCCATCCCCAATGACTCATGCTCGATGAGCCGTTCCTTCGACGATGGTTGCGACAGGCTCGCGGCGGCCGCCACGCCCCGCAGGCGCTGATCGAAGCGCTGAGGCGCCTGCCGTTTGACAACGTCGGCGTTGCCCGCCTTGACACCCACCGCCGCCTTCGCCGGGGCATTCCGGAGATCGTCTTCGGGGGCGGCAAAACGCCACGCCAACTCATTCACATCATCCATCGGCTCGTGCAGGCGGGCGAGCTCGTGCTGGTGACCCGGCTTGACCCGCTTGTCTTTCAGGCGCTCCGTCGCGCCTGCCCAGCCCTTCGGTACGACCCGGTGGCACGCCTTGCCTATCAGCATCCTGACACGGCATCGCGCCTCCGGGGATTGGTACCTGTCGTGACAGGAGGCACGTCCGATCTTCCCGTGGCAGAAGAAGCGGCGCTCACGCTGCAGCTGCTTGGGAGCCGAGCGGTCAGGCTCTATGATGTGGGGGTCGCCGGCATCCACCGGATCCTTGGACAATGGCGGCTCCTGCAACGCGCGCGGGCCATTATCGTGGCGGCCGGGATGGAAGGGGCGCTCCCCAGCGTGGTCGCGGGACTGGTCCGCTGTCCTGTGATCGCGGTGCCCACAAGCGTGGGCTACGGCGCAGGATTTCAAGGGTTGGCTCCGCTGCTGGCGATGCTGAACAGCTGTGTCCCTGGGATCGGCGTCGTCAACATCGACAACGGATTTGGTGCGGCCTATTTGGCGCATCTCATCAATCGACCGCTGGCGCCGTTCGCGGGCCGCAACGAGCGGCGCGGGCGCTCAGGGATCGCGCGCCTCAGCGTAGCCCGCAGGCGTACGCCGCCGCGTGTCTAAGAGCGCCTATCAGCAGCACGATGGGCGCGCTGTTCACGGGTCGAGGTTCAAGGCTCTAGCAGGGTGCTGAAAAACTCCCCGTGTTCAAGGTTGAAGGTTCAAGGAGGCTCGAAGCAGCCTCCGTCGAGCACGGCGGTTCCCTTGAACCTTCAATCTTGAACCAGGCTGCGGGGTTTTTCCGCAGCCTGCTAGACACGAGAGTCCCCTTGAACCTTGAACGCCCGTCATGTTGATAGAGGCGATGAATGCCCCGACGGCGCATCACGCGCATCCGCTCGTACCGACGGCCTGGACGGCTGGTGCCACGGCGTGAGCACGGTCTGCGCGCCGCGTCCGTGATCCTGAGACCCGGCGAGGCGATGGCGTGGCACTCCACGCGAACCCGTGAAGAGCTCCTGATGATGATCGGCGGCCGGGCGCGCCTGGAGCTTTGCCCATCGCCGCAGAGGTCCCGCTCCGTGCCGCTCAGATCCGGACAATGCGCGTGGATTCCTCAACAGACCATCCATCGCGTGGTCAACCGATCCGCTACGAAGGTCCAGTATCTCTATGTCACGGCTTCTGCTCGGTGAGGACATGGCATGGGCGCGTTGATCCCCTTACGCGCCGAAGCGCTGAGTCATCGGTTGCGTGAGCTCGGGATCGTTTCCGCGCAGCAACTCGAATTGGCCAAGCAAGAACTCATCAACACCCAGGAACGGTTCAGTGCCATCCTGGCTCGTCAAGGCCTGATCCGGGATGCCGAGATCGGCAGGCGGCTCGGCTTCCAGTTAGGGTCGGTCCCTCAACCGATCGATCGGCCCCCGCTCTCGACGCCGGCCACACACGAGGTGCCGGCGGCCATGTGGCGGAGCCATCGGTTGGTGCCGGTCCATGAAGATGCGGGAACGCTGTTCGTTGCGACGGATGATCCGTTGTCGGTGTTTGCACTGGAGCTGTTCAAGCGGTGGTGCGGGTGTCCGCTCGAGGCGGTCTTGACGCGGGAGCAGGACATGGTCTCGCTGCTTGAGCGCTTTGAGGGAGCTCCGCCCAGCGCACCCGCTCGTTCAGAGGGTGGACTTGCCATGGAGCGCTCGGACGTCGACACAACGCACCCCGACTCGCACCCGGCGGCGGCAGGGAAGCCCCAACAGCCTGCCCAGCCTCCGTCTGCCCCCTCGATGCCTCCAACGCGTCAGCCGGGTGCCGCGCCCCAAGTCTCCGAGGCCCGTCCGCCTCGCGTAGCGCCGATGGCCGTCGGTGAGGATGAGCCGATTATCCAACTGGTGGATTCGATGCTGTCGGAGGCGGTCCGCATGCGAGCCAGCGACATCCACATCGAGCCGGGCAGCGAGGCCTTGCGCATTCGTTATCGCATCGATGGGGTGCTGCATGATGTCAACAGCCCCCCGAAAGCGCTCCACGGATCGATCGTCAGTCGCATCAAGATCATGGGGGGATTGAACATCGCGGAGAAGCGGCTCCCGCAAGACGGTCGGCTGCACCTCTCGGTGGAGAACCGCCCCATGGATGTGCGGATCTCCACCTTGCCGGCGATTCACGGCGAATCGATCGTCATGCGCTTGCTGGATCGCAGCCAACCCGTCCGAGGGCTTCCTGAAATGGGGCTGCTGCCCGATGAGGGGACCCGATGGTCGGAGTTGATTCACCGCTCGCACGGCATGGTGCTCGTGACCGGTCCGACGGGGTCAGGGAAGACCACGACCCTCTACGGGGCGCTGTCATTGCTGAACCAGCCGGATCGCAAGCTCATTACCGTTGAAGACCCTGTGGAGTACCAGCTGGCGGGCGTCAATCAGGTGCTGGTCCGATCGAGCATCGGCTTGACGTTTGCGGCGGGCTTGCGCGCGATGCTGCGGCAGGCCCCGGATGTCATCATGGTCGGCGAAATCCGCGACCAGGAGACGGCGCAGATCGCCATCCAGGCCGCGCTGACCGGGCACCTCGTCCTCTCCACGTTGCACACCAACGATGCCCCATCAGCGATCACCCGGCTCATCGATATGGGGATCGCCCCGTTTCTCGTTTCGTCAACCGTCCAAGGCGTGTTGGCCCAGCGGCTGGTGCGCCGGATCTGTCCCGCCTGCCGCATGACTGACAATGCCACGCCGGAGGAGCGCGCGTTCCTCGGCGAGCCGGAAGTCGCCCAAGTCATTCGCAGCAACGGCTGCGAGAAATGTCACGGCTCGGGGTTCTTCGGCCGCGTGGGGATCTTTGAGCTCCTCGCGGTGAGCGAGGCGGTCCGTCGGCTCATCGTCACCAAGGCGTCCGCCTCCGCCATTCGAGCGACCGCGCTCCGGGAAGGCATGCGGGGGCTCCGGAGTGACGGGATCGCAAAGATCCGGGAGGGGCTGACGACGATGGCTGAGGTATTGCGGGTGGCGGCAGAAGCGTAACGCGGCTACGGCGCGCGGTTCATGCGACACGAGCCGGTCTTCGAGGAGGTCGTGAATGGGTGAGGCGACGCCACAACTCAACGTGCAGGCGCTTGCGGAGGCCTTCGCCCAAGTGGGCCGGTCGGGGGTCGGGGCTGAGGGCGCGACGAAAGATAGCGCCGCCCTCCTTGAACTGGCGAGTCAAACCCCGGTGGTCCGTTTGGTGGATGCGGTCTTGTTCGAAGCGGTGAATCGGCGCGCGTCCGATATCCACATCGAAGCGTTTGAGCGCGACGTGGTCATCCGCTACCGCATCGATGGACAATGTTATGAGGTGGCCAAGCCGCCAAAGACCCTCGCGTTGGCGATTGCCTCGCGGATCAAGATCCTCTCGAATCTTGACGTGGCGGAATCGCGTCTCCCGCAAGACGGCCGGATTTTGCTGACGGTGAATCACCGGCAGATCGATCTACGCGTCTCCACCCTTCCCACCATGCACGGTGAAAGCATCGTCCTGCGCGTGCTGGACAAAAGCGCCCTGGATAAGACGCTGACTCAGCTTGGCATGGCTTCCGAGATGCAGCAAACGATGGAGCGGCTCATCCAGCGCCCCAACGGCCTCTTGCTGGTCACCGGTCCCACCGGGTCGGGGAAAACCACCACGCTCTACGCCTGTTTGGCGGGGTTGAATCGCCCCGAGGTCAAGCTGATTACCACCGAAGACCCGGTCGAGTACGACTTGAACGGGCTCGTACAAGTGGCCGTCAACCCCAAGATCGATCTGAGCTTCGCCATCTGTTTGCGGGCGATCCTCCGGCACGATCCCGATGTCATCATGGTCGGCGAAATCCGCGACCGGGCGACGGCGCAGGTCGCCATCCAGGCCGCGCTGACCGGACACCTGGTCTTTTCCACCCTCCACACCAACGATGCGCCGGGCGCCGTCACGCGGTTGCTCGACATGGGCTTGGAGCCGTTTCTGGTGACCTCGACCATCGTGGGTGTCCTTGCGCAGCGCTTGATCCGAGCGCTCTGTCCCCAGTGCCGGGCGCCGTATGAGCCGACGGTTGAGGAGCGCGCCACCCTGCACCTTCCAGCGGGAGATGCTGCGAAACGGTTGATGAGCGCCGTGGGCTGCGAGGCCTGTCAAGGGATCGGGTTTAAGGGACGCACCGGCGCCTTTGAGTTGTTGGTCATGAGCGAGGAGTTGCGGCCGCTCATTCTTGAGCGAGCCAGCGCCAGCGACATCCAGGCGAAGGCCCGCGCCGAGGGCATGCGGACCTTGCGGGAGGACGGCATTGCGAAGGTGTTGGCGGGCGAGACGACGGTGGCGGAGATGATGCGGGAGACCCAGGACTATGCGTAGCGACACAACGCAGAACGTGCGGATTGCGGAATGTGGATTGCGGAATCACCGTGCAGAAGACGCGCATTCCGCATTCCACATTCCGCATTCCACAGTGGGCGTCGGGTTTACGTTGGTGGAGCTGTTGGTGGTGATCGCCATCATCGGGATCCTCATTAGCCTGGTGACGGCCGGGGCGCAAGCAGCCAGGCGGCGAGGCGCGGTGACGAAAGCCAAGACGACGATCTCGGCGCTGGAAACGGCGATTGTGATGTACCAGGGGGACATGGGGGCCTATCCGCCGACAGGAAATGCCGCGCTGGTCGGATCGCTCCAGAATGATCCAGGCGATGTGGACTGGAATGGTCCCTACATGGAGTTCAAGCAGGACGAACTCAAGGGCGGGGAGCTCCTCGATCCTTGGGGAAAGCCCTATGGATATCTCTCAGTCAACGGGGGCGCGCCAGAGCACCGGACTCGTTCCTTCGATCTCTATTCGTTCGGCCCCAACGGCGTTGATGATGGAGGGACGGGAGACGATCTCTACAATTGGTAGGAGAATGCCGGCAGGAGGCTCGCGCTCCGCAGGC